>JAEURX010000056.1 GCA_016788885.1 Nitrospira sp.
GGAAGATCCGTCGTTCCCCCGCAATGGAGAACAAATCGTGAGCGAAGTGGTGGACGGAGGAAAGAGTGTACGGGTGCTTCTTCCATTGTTCTATGGCAAGGCCTGCCTGAGTTGCCATGGCGCCCCCAAAGGTGAGCGAGATGTGACCGGATACGCGCGAGAAGGCTCACAAGAAGGCACCCTGGGAGGCGCCATTAGCGTCAAACTTCCCTTGCCGTAAAAGAATACGCACTCACGCAGGCCCGTTTGTCCCACAAGGTGCTTGCCTCGAACAGTGAGCACTTTTCAATAGTGCTTGCCGGCCCACCAGCTGTAGCACTAACCCATCCGTGGCATCGGACCTGTAAGGCAGCCAAGGTCCAAGACCTCCATTTCAACGACCTCCGCCCCCCCTCACAACCCGGCTTCAGAACCTCGGGGTGAGTCTGGAGATTCGCTCCGCGCTGCTCGGACATAGCACAAAAGCCATGATGACGAGTCAGTATTCCCATGGCGGGCACGGCTGGAATCTCAAGCTCCGCGACGCCGTGACACAGTTAGAAACTACGTACACGAAGCCTATTTTGTCCTATGGATTGTCCTATGAGAGGCCAACCCTTCAGCAGCCAGAACTCAGGAGAGTGGCTAACTCTGCGGAAGATCAGGGGGAAAGTTGGTGGTCCCAACGGGATTTGAACCCGTGTCTGAGCCTTGAGAGGGCTCCGTCCTAGGCCAAGCTAGACGATGGGACCGGAGAGATCATCCATGCGGAAGCGGAAAGATCAGGACTGTACCATAGCGAGTTTTACCTTTTCAAACGGCAAGTCACTGTAGCAGGGATGACACCTGTGCGCATGGAACAGGCCGCCCATCACACAGGCGAGGCTTGCAGCGTCCGGCGAATTAGCCTACAGTACCGCCATGCGTTCTCTTACTCCCCGTTTCCGAGGGCTCCTTGTCGCAGGCGTGGTTCCTGCGTTCATCTCATTAGCAGGCTGCGGAGCCAGCTTTATGGAAGGGATGATCGCCCCCCCCAATTCGAGCGCCTGGACCACATGCGGCACCAAGACCATCGTGCATATCAAACCGCCGCAGTCCACCATCACGATCGCCTATACCGAGCCCACGACTGGGACGGACGGCAAGCCTCTCACGAACCTGGCCCACACCACCATTTACTACAACGCCGGGGATGGCCCCGTGATCGCCAAGGTGGTCCCAGCCTCTCAGAAGACCGGAGGCGGGGCCGTCTCACAGGTCATTACGATTCCGCTGCCCAAGCAGACGGGGCAAGATGTCTCTGTCTGTGTGACGGCCACCGACACCGACGAGCGTGAAGGCCCTGCGACTCCTTAGCCCACAACAGACTTGACAGCGCCAGGCTAACGGCCTACCTTGCTCTCCATTTGCTCAGGCAGGCACGCTCGTTCGACTGCGTGGCGCAACCGGTCTTTTGATCGCTTTAGATCTCGACGCATGGACCTACGCAATCCTGACGCATCACACGCCTCCAACCAGGCCGAGTCGGAGCGTCACAAACACAGCCTGGAAATCCGGCTTGGCTCCAACATTTTCCGCAACACCAACGGCGTCATCCGGGTGCAGGGCAAGGAACAATTGGTACTGGAACTCGCGCCCGAACACGATCGCATTCTCCTCACCATCGACCTGTACGACGGCAGCGGCAACCATGTCGCCCATCTGCGCCGCAATCGGTGGGCGTTCAACGACGGCAACCGCTTTTCACTCAATACGAGCGATTCCCCGCCGACCCTGTTTCCCAATCTGCCCTGGCTAAAAATGACGGATCAGGAAACCGGTGAAACGGTCTTGGAAGCGGCGGTGGCGCCGGGCGAGAAGATCCACGTGGCAACGGGCAAATTCTACTCTCACCGCGGCCAGCTCATCGAAATCACCTCGCACTTCTGCCGCATCGGGTCGACCCACACGTTGTTCGGTGATGTGTTCGAAGCGCGCGGCGGCACGGCGGTGCTGGGGTAGCCCCCTTCTGATCCATGACCGACAGTCCGACCCCCAGCATCCAAGCCTTCCTCGTGTGCGACTCCGTCATCGAAGACAGCCTCACCAAAAAGAAATCGCTGATTGGCCTCTTCACGCACCTTCAGGCGATGACCTTTCCGTTTCAACATCACCAACTCGGCCTGTACTTCTGCATGACCGACGCCGAAGGCACCTACCACTTTGACATCGACCTGATGCACGTCAACACCGACCAACTGGTCTGTCGCGCCTCGCTTCCGGACATCGTCATCGGCGATCGTTTGCAGATAGCCGATTTCGGTATCAACGTTCCCGCCCTGCTGTTCCCTTCCCCGGGACGTTATGAATTTCGCCTACGCATGAACGGCCGCGTGATCGCGCAAAAGGACTTCAGCGTGATCCAGGTGACGCCTCCGGCTGGTACGTAGCCGAAGCGGCGCACAACAGGCCGCTGCACGGGATCACGGCACGGCCGTTGTTCGCAGCCATCTCCGCAATCCCGCGATGTGCGTCACGCAGGTGGGGTGTGTCTAGGATTGAGTCGCGTCGAGAAGTAATTAGAACGCCGTGGCGTTGGCCAGACAGGCATCGACATACCCGTCCTCGCCCTTGCGACAGGCCTGTGCCCGTTTGTTTTTATCGTCATACAAGGGGACGACCATCTCGCCGACAGTGGCATAGCAATCTTTTTTAAACGGCCCATCCAGGCTGCGGCACAGGGCCAGACCGGGATCCGGATTCGCGTCGGTGAGAATGAAGTCCTTCACGGCGCCGATGAAGCATTGCTGGATCTGATCGCCTTGCCCCAGTCGACACAGCTCGTTCACCCGCGCGGCATCACGCAACGTGTAGCCGCTGATATCGCGCCCGAGACTCCGGTAACAGGTCGTCTGGTGCTCCCCTTCCACCCGGGCACATTGCACAAACGCCTGGGCAAAGTCGTAATTCAGAAACGTCAGCACCGCCGACGTCTGCATCAAGTAGCAGGCCCGCAGGTATTTCTCGGTCAGGACCGAGCAGGGATACAACAGGTCCTGGGGGTTGAGAAAACTGGTCACGTCATGGTGATGATGGCCACCGGCCGGTTGCGCCCG
>JAEURX010000057.1 GCA_016788885.1 Nitrospira sp.
AGCCAATGAAGGCCAGACGGTTTCGGCTCATCGGCCAACGCCGGATGAGGCCACAGGCACAACGCCCAAATAACCACCGCCATGAGTTTCAGCCAATTCCTTCCCATCACCATATCGCTTCTCCTCTTCTGATCGCATAGAGTCCACCAGAAACCTTAGGAGGACCGGAATCAGGTTGAGGTCAAGTCCCGATCAATTTGTCGTATTCTCCGTGTGTCCCAATCCAGAACCAGTTGATGCCATCTGGAATATCGAACCCAAGTGCCCGATAGTGATCGCCAACTCTTGCTGACCAGAGCGTTCCTCTGCGCTTGAGATGAAGTGACGGATGGCGGGGATTCGACTGAAGCAGTTGGAAGTTCTTGTCGGCGAGGGAGCGGATATCCTCTGGAAGCGACTGATACGCAATCTAGAATCGTGAGGTCGCAGTGTGCTTCAAAGAGGACGAGTCTTCCCTTGCTCGTACTCGGCACGGCCCTCAGCCAACAGGCTATTCAGTTTCCCTGCCTTCAGATCAGAGGCGATCTGCTCATCCCACACGCGAGCATCGAACTCAAAAAACCACGCCCGGAACTGAGCCAGATCCTTGGGGGAAAGATTCAAGACCGTCTTCTCAAGCTGCTCTATCTCACTCATGGCATATTCTTCCTCACTTCTACTGCTAAATCTTACACCAAGTCGTGACGGTTGTCCTTTGTTTCCTGATGAGTCACGAGAACGACGAGATCCTCATTGCAAGGCTAGCGGACCCTACAAACACGATTGGAGTGATGCGATCTTTCTCAAAACAACATTGGAAACTAGGCATAACCTTTCACTATTACTTCACTTTGCGAAGAACGCGAATCCCAAGGCAGAAGAACACCAGAGCCACGCCTACCAAGAGAACCACAAGACTTGAGCGATGACCGGTTGCCTACAACGGACGTTGTCATGAAAGACCGTGTACCGACAATCGCACACGATGCAGTTCAGACTGGCGGACGAGTACATCCATTACAAACTCCAAATCGCCCCCAGGAAGCATAGCGACGACAACCCGAGCCAGATGATTCCAGTCTCTTTCACAATCCATTCCTAACAGGCAACGTAAGCACTTCGAATAATAATGACCACGTATACGAGATGCGCTGCTGAGGGAATTCGAGTCGCTTCAAACGTTTCACCCTAGTTAGTACACCACCGTCGTCAAAGACAGCGGCCCGACCGCCGTCTTGTTTAATACCTTGACCGCTACCCGGCCGATGACACGCCCGTCTTCCGCTTCCACATCGACCCGCCAATCGCCCGGATCGAGGCCCTCTTTGAACGTGTAGGCGCGGTAGCCGCCCTCTCGCCCACCGGAAATCTTGAGCGGAATGCGATCAGCGTCTGTGAAGGGCTGACCGGCATCGGGCCGGTAATACCAATGATGATAAATCGTGGTCTTCAGCGCCACGGGCGCAAACACCGCCGTGAAACAATAGACAGGATCGTCGGCCGGGATCACATTGTCCGACACCTTCCACACTTCGTACCATGATTTCTCAAAACTCAATTCGTACCGGTCCCCCGAGCGTTTCACTTCGTGATACATGCCGCCATGCTTCAAGGAGAGCGGCACCGGAGGAATCCAGTTCAGGAAATAGAATCCGACCAGCAGCGCAATCAGGCCAAGAGCCGGCGCAGCCGCCCACATCGCCTCGCGCCTCGTTCGATCGGCGTTGTTCCAATAGATCAACTGCACGACCCGCAGGACGACCAGCACCGTCACCGCAGCTCCGGTCAGAAAGATCACCGCATTCATCCAGCCGGTCATGACCGGAAAGAAGAAGGTAAAGAACGCGAAACAGACGAGGGCGTAGAGGCTCACCAGCAACTGAACATTCGTTAACCGGCTGCGGAGGAATTCATTCGCCACGAGAAACGCCACAAGAATACAGAAAAACACCGCCGTTCCTGCGAAGGTCGCGCTTCTGGAATAAAAGATCGCGTAGGCGCTGAAGAGACCGCCCAGCAGGAACTGAATGGCCATCGGGGCATAGGGCTTGGCCTGCACCACCCATTTCATGAAGAACGGCGCATCAGGCGGAAGATCGTCAAGCGTGGCTTCCTGAGTTCCCAAACGGCCGGTCAGGACGATCAGAAAGCCCAACAGCGTCAGATAGGCTAGCAGCAACAAGTTGTCGCGTAGCCGGTCGATGCGGGTCAGCACCAGCGTGTCATACGTCACCCCGCTGAAGAAAAACAGCGGCGGCAGGTAGGGCTTACCCAAGACCGACTGGAAACGCTGCAATGAGACCATGCGCTAGATTTCAGGAGACGCAGGCGATTGTCAAACGAAGAGCGAAATTAGTAGTGGGTCCGTTGAATAACAGAGGGCAGACGTCTGCGCTTTTGAGTCGACCCTATCGTGCAGCGGTGTTGAGGCCCAGTCGGGTGTCGAGGGCATCGAAGAAATCGACGTAGAGGATCGGCCGGTGCTCGATGGGAATCGCCACGAGATTCGGCCTGAAGGCTTCTGACGAGACATTCATGGCCCATGCCGGCGTGACGCGCGCAGAGGACTCGGTGACTGGCTCGACCTGCACCGTGAGCTGATAGCCGACGGTGCCGCCGGCAAGCGCGGCGCTATGGCCGACGCCGCTCGGCTGACTTTTGAGGAGGCCTTTGGCCGGATCGACCGTCGCGAGCGCCATCGTATAATCGATCATCTGAGCCTTGACGGCGTCAAAGACGACGGGCTGGCTCAGATCATAGACCCGCGAGCGGTAGTGCGCTTCTTCTTGTGGCGAGAGGATCGTGCAGCCGGTAAGGAGCAGTGCCATTAAGCCAATGAGTAGTGAGTGCATCATGATCTCGTTCGTCCTCCATAAAGAAACCCGTGTACCTCTGTTTTCATTTCTAAACTGAGACACTACCAAGGAATTACATAAACGGAGGGAGCGGCGCATACACCACCGGCATGCCCAACAATCGCTCCAACCATCCGGCCATGTGTTCCTCGGGCAGAGGAGCGCGGTTGAGCCGGACCTCGAGTTGAAACCCTCCGGCCGTGCCCACAATCCCGATAATGGCCGAGGCATCCTCTCCCTCGGGCATCAATTCCTGAGTCTGGAACTCACAAAGAGTACTGTAGAGACGGCCCTGTGGCTCGATGGTTGCCAACACTTCCGGCAACTCACCCAGCGCGCAATGTACGGAGCAGCGGTAGACCGGCCGGGCGCCTAGTTGCACGGCGGCAAAGGCCTCGAGCGCCTGGTCGGAAAATCCTGTGAGGTAGGCACGCACCGAGGCCGCTTGCGGCGCAAACGTCGCAGCCAATCGGCTGGCCGGCACCAGAAACTCATAGGCATCCAGGGAGTTGTATTCGAACTGGCAGGGCCCGAAGGCATCCGGCCAGGAACAGAAAAACGGGGTCGCCGGATCCGACGGGGTCAGGACCAGGTTGTCTTTGTCGACCGAGGTTTCCACCGGAAGATCCAGCGTGGCAATGGCATCGAGAAAGATGGCCCGCCGCTCGTCGATCCAGTCGGTCCGCCGGGCATCCTCACGCGTCTCCCCTGGCGTCACCACCTCTTGGGTCTGGAGACGCACGCGAATGAAGGCGTGGTTGTGCCGGAACCCCAACCAGAACATGGAGACGGGATGATGGAATCGGAGGCCCGGTTTGGTACGCCAGGGATGGCTGACCGAGCAATAGGTGCCGACGTCCTGATAGCGCTGATAGACGGTGTGGTACCCGCCCGCCAGGAGAAAAAAGTCGCCCTTCCAGGCCTCGCGAATGTGCACCAGCGTCACATCTTCCGTGGCCCAATGATCGAGCAGGTCGATAGCCTCGGGAGACTCGACCGCCCAATCCTCCACGTAGCAAATGACATCTTTGGCAGGATGCGCCGGTTTCAGCCCGAGGGCGGCCAGACGTTCCCCGACCGCCAGCACTTCTTGAAAGGTCAGCCGGCCGGGGGTTTCCCATCGCCGTTCACGCACGACGTGCCTCCGCAGGCTGCGCGCGGCTCTGGAACCGGGGATACCTCACTTGACGGACTTCAGCGCGCGGCCCTCGATTTTGGTATCGGCAATGAACCGCTCGATGCCGTCCTGCAAGAGGCCGGACATGAGGGTTTCGACATCTTCGCTGGTAAACCAGAACACCAGTTTGGTCTGTTCGCCCTGAATGTTCCGCTGTGTGGTGCTGTCGTCTGCGGCGTTCTTCACCTTGACGACCAGTCGGCTTTCGCCTGTCAATTTGGTATTGAATACACGGCTCTTGGCATTTGCCGAAAAATTCACAATTTCTCCGCCGATCACAATATCCGCGCCTGACACCCCGACGCCCGACTGCACGACGCGGGCATCCCAACCCCGGCGATTCCACCCGCGCCACCGCAAGGCTTCGGCCAAGGCTTCGGCGACCGTCACGCCGGGTGATCCGCCGCTGACGTTGAAATTGGTCACGCCGCCGCCCAGGTGGGTACGTTGCCCGATCTTCGACCGGTCCCCGCGCAAATCTTCGAACGGTTCAATCACGATTTTCAAGGGCTCGGGCTGCCCGCTCTGCACGAACGGTTGTTGCGGTTGCACATTGACTGATACCATCTCTCCGGTTCCAGCACAGCCCCAGAGCACCGCCAAGCCCACCGCCAGACACCATTGACCCGCGATTCGACATCCCTGTGCAATCACACATGCCTCCCTGTCAGTATGTGGCCGTACCAAAACGCGCCCAGTCTACCCAAGTCGCAGCCGGATAACAAACGGGAAGGCGCCCATTTTTACAGGAAAATGGCAGATAGCCGAGGGCGGCTCCCTGGTCGAAGTCCGGACTGGCCGATGGCTCAGGGTGTCAGGAGGGGAAGGAGGCTCCTGAAGGTCTCCCGCCCGAGTTCCGCAAGGCGCCCGTCACGCAAGGCGGAGGAGTCCAGCGGCACGAACCGGGCTATTTTGAACCAGGCTCGTCCGGAGAGCACAGCGGCCAATTGGGCCTTCCGGTCATGGGTAATCGGCAGCGTGTAACCTTCGCCTCGCTTCCATTCCCACAGCGTGGGCACCAAGGACAGTTCCAGCCCATGACCGGCCAGCTGGTGAAAGCGGTCGACGAAGTTCTTTTTACACTGCTTCACCTGCCCACCCTCGACGATCATCGCAAATACCAGGTGATGGCCCCACCAACACAGGGTTCGAAACGTGAACTTGTCGTCGCCCAGAAAATGTTTCGGATAGTCCAGATACTGATAGGGGCACTGTTCGAGGTGTTCGCCCTTCACGGACTGCGATTTGGCCGGATCAAACCCGGGCGGAAGCAACAACGTCGTTCGCGCCAAGTCTTCCTCCAGCCCGGTCCGGAGCTCGGCAAGCAAATCGCGCACCTTGAGGATGATCCGTTCCTTGGAGCGAAACAGTTCTCCATCCGCAACCAACGCGAGTTCGGCGGGTGTCAGAGACCGTTCATGCAAAGAGAGAGACATGCCGGCTCATCGATTGAGGGACCATGACGTTGATTGGATTCAGCGGATGCTCAACCGGATCGTCCAGCAAGGCCGCAGACGACGACAAGACCGGAGGCGTACCCTCTGGGTACCTTGAGGATCTTGTCGAGGCGAGAACGCAGCTGGCGGACCGTTTCAGCATCCGGCTAAGATTTCTGGTGGGACTCAAACGCCGAAACCTGCAGATCGAACATGCGTCGGCACTCGCCGCAACGCAACCCGACCGTGTCGCGGATCACATCCAACTCCCGAATCGTTACCGACACCGGATGCGCACGGAGACAGCTTTCCAGCGATTCTCTCGCGGTCGGCATCACCTTGGGAGTCTCCAGTTCACCGCCGAGCGGCACAGCCGCCACCCGCCCCACCACCTCGCCGACCGTCATGAGATGCATCATGCGGCAAGAGGTGCAGGCGACCACGAGACGCCCCTGCTCATCGATACGCTTCAGGGAGAGACACAACGGATGGACGGCAAAACACTGCTGGACGAATGCACCGCTTTGAAACCGCTGTGCCATAGTCACCTATTGAAGAAGCAGGAGATGCGAGGTGTCGGATGTTTCTTCAAAACATGATCGACAAGATATTCAAAAGGACTGCCCAACAAGGCCGCAGCGATGCAAAGAGGCGGGAACAACGCGGGCGGTCGTGTTCAACGTCCTGTCACAATTTGGCCAACGCCAGCATCATCAGCACACCGAGGGCATAGGGGATCATACAGGAATACAGCACGGCATTGAATGCCCGATCGGGGGTGCTCGACTGAATGGTGCGATCCTTGTAAATGAACTCGTAGGCGAGAATCAGTAACGTCAGGGTCAAGACAAACACGCGGCTGGTGCGGGGCCAGGTGTAATGGCCGCTCACAATGAAATTCGCCGTGAAAAATCCACTGGAGACGAACAGTAGCGGTGCCAGGACATACCGAAGCGTGTGGGAAAAGAAGACGTGCCAGGCCGGCCTGGTCGAGCGCTGCTGGGGATCCAGAAGGAGCGTCATGACCCGACGGGCGCGGGTTGGCTGGACGGGACGGCCTGCCTCGCCTGCTCCTCCGCAGTCCGACAGCTCTTACAGATCCGGGGGCGTTGCTTGAGGAAACTGACTTTCCCGCTCGCGAGGCAACTATAATGGACGAATTCATCACACACGGTACAGCGCGACCAGCCGCCACGGAACATCGTCTTATCGCGGTAGAGCCCTTGCTGACAGACCTTGCAGATCCGGGGCTCAATCCCCAGCAACATCGGCTCCCAGTCACCACCGGCTTTTCGGATACTCATGGGGGCGCAGTATAGCGGGAGGCTCGGTTCAAAAACAAGAAGGGGGAACGGGAGGGAGCCACCAGGCGGTCCCTCTCCTTGTATTAAACGAGGTCCTTCTGAGCGGCGTGTTCCGCGAGCACAGGAGACCGATGAGGCCCCACTCAATTGACACTCCTTCAACCCATTTGCTACTCTCCGCGCGGTTCGACACCATTCCTGATCGACGCCCTATCTACCCATGAACATTAAGGACTATCTCGAACACACCCGGCTGGCAGTGGACCGATTTCTGGATGAGGTCAGCCCTCCGGCTGCCACCCCGCCCACAACGCTCCACGAGAGCATGCGGTATAGCTTGATGGCAGGCGGTAAACGGGTCCGTCCGATCTTAACGATCGCGGCGGCCGAAGCGGTGGGAACGACGCCGCCCGGCTTGATGGCCGTCGCCTGTTCACTGGAGTTCATCCATACCTATTCCCTGATCCACGACGACTTGCCGTCGATGGACAACGACGACTTTCGCCGCGGCAAACCGACTAACCATAAGGTGTATGGCGAGGCGATGGCGATTTTGGCCGGCGACGCGCTGTTGACCATGGCCTTCGACCTGATCAGCCGGCCCGACCTGATGAAGGGCTGCGAACCCTCTCGACAGGTACGCATCATCCGGGAATTGGCCTACGGTTCCGGCAACATGGGCATGGTCGGCGGCCAGGTCTTCGACATTCAGGCCGAGAACCAGGATATCGACCTGCCCACGTTGCAAAACATTCATAAACACAAGACCGGCATGCTGATCCGGGCCGCTGTCCGCATGGGAGCCATTGCTGCGGGCGCCTCCGATCGGCAACTCGACGACCTCACCGGCTACGCCGAGGACATCGGGCTCGCCTTCCAAATCGCCGACGACGTGCTGAACGTGACGGGCACGCGCGAGGAATTGGGCAAGAATCCGAACACCGATGCGGAGCGTGGCAAGAAAACCTACCCCACATTTTATGGCGTCGACGGCGCACGTCAATTGGCGGAAGACTGCGTCACCCGCGCGATCGGCCGGCTGAATGCCTTCGGTGCCGCCGCCGATCCGCTTCGCGATATTGCGCGCTACATCACCTCGCGAAAGAACTGACCTGAGGCGTGAAACGTCAGACGTGAAACGCAATTTCTTCGATCACGCGATCATCTCCCGTCACCCACGTTTCACCCTTCACGTTGTGCACGTCACGGAAATTCAGGCATGAATGTGCTCGTCACCGGAGCAACCGGGTTTGTCGGCGGGGCCGTGGCGCGTGCGCTGGTCCACGCCGGTGCAAAAGTCCGCGTCCTCACGCGCACAGGCGCCGATCTGCAAAACCTGGCCGGGTTGCCGGTCGAACAGGTGCATGGAGACCTCCGCGACCGCGACTCCCTCCGCCAGGCCCTGCACGGCTGCCGGCAACTCTATCATGTGGCAGCCCATTACGCGCTCTGGGCCAAAGATCCCTCGATCTTCTACGACATCAATGTCACCGGCACGAGAAACATTCTTGAAGCGGCGCGCGAGGTCGGGGTGGAGCGCAGCGTCTATTGCAGTACGATCGGCGCGATCGGATTGCCGCCGGGCGGAGGACTAGGTACCGAGGAGACGCCGGTCTCGCTGGAACACATGGCGGGACATTACAAACGGTCCAAATATCTTGCCGAGCAGGAAGTGCTGAAACTGGCGCGCGAAGGCCTGCCGGTCGTCATCGTCAACCCGAGCGCACCAGTCGGGGCCGCGGACGTGAAGCCGACCCCCACCGGCCAGATCATCGTGGATTTCATGAAGGGCCGGATGCCCGCCTATATCGAAACGGGCATGAACCTGATCGATGTGGATGACGTGGCCCAAGGTCACCTCTTGGCCATGCAGAAGGGCCGCCAGGGCGAACGCTACATTCTCGGCAATACAAATCTTTTGTTGAATGAGGTCTTTCAGATCCTCAGTCGGCTTACGGGGGTGAAAGCGCCCTCCGTCAAGCTGCCGCGTCTGGCCATCCTGCCGCTAGCCTATGCGAATCACTGGATCTCGAACCTGACCGGCATCCCGCCACGTATTCCGCTCGAGGGGGTGAAGATGGCCAAGTACAAGATGCACTATGATTGTTCAAAAGCCATCCGCGAACTCGGCCTGCCCCAAACGCCGGTCGAGGTCGCGCTGGAAAAGGCGGTGCGGTGGTTTCGCGAGCACGGCTATGCTTAATCGGATGCTGAAAACGGCCTTCTGCTGCGTGCTCGGCGCGGCAAGATCCGTCACGTACCCCCAAAGGGTACGCCTCAGGTCTTACCGGCGCCCACGGCCTTGCTAGAAGACCTGTTCGAGCATCCTCAACGTACCCGATGGAACTCCTTCTTCTTTTTGCAAAGACCGTCCTCTTCCGCCCCTATGTCTTCGCCTTCCTAGGAGCCTTTCTGGTTTCAGCCATCGCCCTGATCGGCTGGCCGCGGACGTGGCGGTTCTGGCTCATCAGCTGGCTAACGGCCTTCGTTTGCGAATATTCTTCAACACGCAACGGTATTCCGTTCGGTTGGTACCATTACAATGGATCTACGGTCGGCCAGGAACTCTACATTTCGAATATTCCCTTCATGGATTCGATCTCGTTTTCGTTCCTCTTGTTCGCCAGCTATTGCCTCGCGCTCCTGTTGCTCCTGCCCGTACAAGCCGGGATCCGCCATTCAGGCCTGCTCGGCCTCTCCTTCGCACCCGCTGAGCGAACCTCCCGGCCGGTGTTCATCCTGACCGTGCTGTTCTTTGCGTTCATCGACATGGTGATCGATCCCGTGGCGCTTCGCGGCGACCGGTGGTTTCTCGGCAAGATCTATTACTATCCCGACCCCGGCGTGCACTACGGCGTACCCATGGCCAACTATGTCGGCTGGGCGGTGGTTGGATCGATTTCACTCCTGCTCTACTTTCCCCTCGACCGACGACTTGCCGATCCGCTCCCGCCGCATACACCTTCGACGACGCACAGACTCCTCCTGGGAACCGGCCTCTATTATGGCGTGCTGATCTTCAACCTGGCAGTCACCTTCTGGATCGGTGAATCGCTCCAGGGCACGACCGGGCTCCTGATGTACGTGCCGGTCACGGCCATCCTGCTGCTCCGCCTACTCACGCCTGCACCGGCAACACGCTGAGCACGCGCGGCCTTCACCTCAAACCGCCCGCTGCAATTGGCATTCATTCCAGTGAATCTGTATAGTGAAAGGACGGCCTGCGCGCCGCCTGTGAGGTTTGCCACGGATGAAAAAAATCTGCGTGCTGCTGATGCTTGGATTTCTGGCCGCCCTAGGACTTGCCGGGTGGTTCGGGTACCAATCGTATACGACAGGATTCAGTGCCAAGGCCGAACCGAACGAGTTGGAAGTCTTGATTGCCAGACAGGTCCGCCATTTGGCGATTCCCTATGAGAATCGGCGACTCCGCAATCCGCTGCCGCTGACCCAGGAGCTACTGAAGAACGCTCGCGCCCACTTTGCCGACCACTGCGCCTCCTGCCACGCGAACAATGGCAACGGGGACACCGTGATCGGGAAGAATGTGTACCCGAAGGCACCGGACCTCCGGCTCCCCGATACGCAGACAATGTCGGACGGCGAGCTGTTCTTCATCATTCAGAACGGCATTCGCTTCACCGCCATGCCCGGCTGGGGCACCGGCGATCCCGCGAAGGACAGCGGGAGCTGGGAGCTCGTGCATCTCATTCGTCACCTGCCCAGCATTACCGAGGAAGAGCTGCAGGAAATGGCGTCGCTGAATCCCAAGACGAAGAAAGAGTTACAAGAGGAATCGCTGATCGACCAGTTCCTGAGCGGAGACGATACCGCCGCATCCGGCGCGACCGGCGCACACCGCCACTAATGGACCAACGAAAGGACGCTCCCCGTGACATTGCTTCGACTGATGTTTGCCGCACTACTCTTTCTCAGCGCCCCAGCTTTCGTCGCCGCTCATGGCAGCGGCCAACATGTGCTTGGCGTCGTCGCGGCCATTGACGCCACACACATCGAGGTCAAAACGCCCAAAGGCCAGGTGGTGTCGGTTCGCCTCACCGACAAAACTCAGTACAAGGTCCGCAACCTTCGCCGGCCAAAAAGCCCGCCGCAAGTCGGCGACCGGGTAGTGGTCGAAGCGGAGAAGGGGGCCGACGGTCTGACGGCCACGGAAGTCCACTATTCCGATTCGCAGCCGAAGGCGGCCCAATAAGGCTCCATGCGCGTCGTTCAACTTTCACAGAGCCGAGACGGTGGACCGGGCGGCGATGGGCTTCGTCCACTGGTGACACGGGTGCTCATCATGGGCCTGGCCGTGTTCCTGGCTGTGACCATCGTGCCCGGCATCGAATCGGACACCCTCGGTGCCGGCGTGGCCGCCGTGTTGGTCCTCACGCTGCTGAATACCCTCATCCGGCCGCTGCTGTATCTCCTGGCGCTGCCGCTCATCGTGGTGTCGCTCGGGCTGTTTATGGTCGTCATCAATGCCCTCCTGCTGCAGGTGACGGCGGCTCTCGTGAAAGGATTTTCGGTGACGGGCTTCGGCGCATCCTTCTGGGGCGCCCTCGTCATCAGCCTGGTCAGCAGCCTCCTCAACATGCTGCTGGTCGTAGAGCACAGCCGCGTGGAGACGAGCCATCGTCCACATCGCCCCCCGACCATCATCAACCCCGACTAGCCGGCCGGGCAAGAAGGTCGGACGCGGGATGCGGCATTTCTTGAGTTACTCTGGTCCGACTGTTACAATGCGCCCCGACGCTCGATCTTCATCGCGGAGAGCGCACCACCTATAACCAGCACCATGCTTCGAATCTGCAGCGGGTCATCGCTCACGATCGGTGCGATGCGCATCGATCAACCATTGATCTCCCCCTGTCGATCCGCCGGCATCATGCATAGAGGTCGATGAGCCCCTCAGCCGAATCAGCCAAAGCCGCCGCCGAAACCCATCTTCAACGCACCTTGACCTCCGTGCTCAACGGATTGCCGGCCGACGCCGCCCTGGTCGCCATTTTCCACCAGGAGCAAGGACCGCTCAGCACGCAGGTCCATCGAGGGTTCACACCGCGTGACGTCCAATCCATCGCCCGCACACTCTCCTCGCAGAAGGTGCTGACCGCCATTCCGGCAGGGAGCGACCCTGAGGCCTCGCGCACCCTGCGTCTCCGTCTGATCACACCGGGCGCCAAATCCTTACTCGGGGTCCCGCTGCGCCACCGCAACCGCACCTACGGCTTCCTCGTCATTGGCCGGAAGGACAACGCGGTGTTTGCGAAAAAAGAGAAGACCATGCTGGAGCAAACCAGCGACGACATTACCAAAGCACTGGAACGGGACAACCTCTTTGATCTGAATGTCCTGCTCAGCCGCCCGCTCGTGGTCCAAGAACCGCAGCCGGTCGTGGCAGCCCCGGATGCGTACAACCAACCGACCTCGCATGCGACACCGGAGATTCAAAGCAAAATTGTCGCGTTCCTCAATGAGCTGAACCAAACCCTGGCGTTCGACCGCGCCTGGATCGGCGCCTACGACCCACTCGCCGGCAATGTCGAGGTGCTCGGTATCGCCGGAGAACAGAAGACCGATCCCAAAGATCAGAAAAAAGATTTGAAGGCCGGCCAGCGCCTGGCGCTCGATGCGTCCGCCGCTGGATGGGTGGTGCGCCATCGAAAACCCCGGGTCGACCATGACTTGGCCTCAACCCAAGGGCGATTCCTCGATCACAAGCATCTGTATAAGGACCGGTTCCTGTCGTCCTTGGTCCTGCCCTTTTTCCTGCGTGGCCAAGTCGGCGGCACCATCACGCTCGCCTCCAAGGAGGCCGATCGCTATGCTGCGACCGATGCCCGCCTCCTCGAGCCGATTCATCTGAAGTTGGTCGAATTGCTCCAGGCTGCGCCCACACCGGCAGCCGGCACCGTCAAGGCTGAAGGCGCACCCGATGCCGAGGCAGGCTCCGCTGCGCTGATTTCTGCTGAACCGGTGATTCGGAAGCAGGAACGGCAGGCCGCCATCGGAGAATTCAGCGCCTTTCTCGCCACCGAAATCCGCGAACCGCTGGGCTCAATTCGCGCACAACTGGAAGAAGTCACCGCAGAAGGCATTCTCGATTTCGACCCGCAGACGCGCGTCGAGAACGCCATGCGCGACCTCATTCGCATCGAGGCGATTCTCAATGAGATCCTCGACTTTGCCAAGCCATTGGACCTCAATCGCCGACTCTGCCGCGTCCCCGAAATGGTCGAAAATGCCCTCACCGTGGTTGCCACGGAACTGGAAGCCACCCGTATCCAAGTCATCAAGGAGTACCCGGGCATCCTCGCGCCGGTGCGCACCGATGAAGCCAAGATGCAACAGGTCTTCCTGAGCATCTTCAAAAATGCAATCGAGGCCATGACTCCGGGCGGCATGTTGACGATCACCATGAGTAACCAACGGGCCGGCAAACACCTGGAAGTTCAGATCTTGATCAAGAACAACGGAGCGCCGATCCCGCCTGAACATGTCGATAAAGTCTTCGAGCCGTTCTTTACGACAAAGCGCTCCGGCACCGGCCTCGGTCTCGCCACGGTCAAAAAGATCGTCGAGGAGCATCAGGGCAGTATCGGGATTTCCGGCACACCCGGCGAAGGAACGACCGTCACGATTCGCCTGCCCGGTGTCAGCCGGGGGCCTGCACACCGCTATCGAGGGCGCGGACGCCGTCCGCCGCGCCGCCCCACCGCCGCATCATAGGTCCTCTTCTGCTTCTGAGGATCCGGCGAGAGGATTGCCCTTCGAAACCAATCCTTTCGGTACATCCTTGTCCTGACATCAAGCCATGTCCTCAGTCTAGCCGACTGCGCCTCCGCCAAGCATGCCATCACACTCCACATTCCTAAGGACGGGCGACGGGAGCCTGCGACTGCGCGCATCCAACAAAAGCCTTCTCAGACCGCGCTTTTCCGAACCAATCGCCCACATACCTGCGGGTGGTTATCGAGGCCGTCCAACTGCGCGCATCGGCCGAGCACGCATCACTCATTGCCATCAAAGGGCGGGCGTGGTGCGGCTCCTCATGCGCGCGTCCAACGAGGGCCTTCCGAGGCCGCGCGTTGCGCGAGCAAAGGAGCCCCCCACGCCCGGCCGCTCCTCCCCCCTTTATTCTTGACACGGCTTCTTCGGGCAGCTAATATTCCGGCACTCTTAAGGCTTTTAACGTCTATATACTCGACCACCATACTTTCACATTCTTTCAAAGGAGTAGGGGTATGAAACTCGTGATCGGCAGCGTCGCGACCCTTGCAGGTGTATTGTTTCTGTGTTCGATGGCCTCCGCAAACCCGGCGCTGTTGCCGAAGCACGAAGGTTATCCGATGAAGAACGACGGCAGCCCGGT
>JAEURX010000058.1 GCA_016788885.1 Nitrospira sp.
TGGAGATGATGGCATCGTCAGAGGATTCGACGATGGCGGCAAGGCGCGCCGACATGAGATCGACGGCGAGAGGGTCGGGTATCGGTGCTACGGAATCGTCGTGTGGTTGCATGGTGATGGGCGCGTGGCGACCTGTTCATCCACGTCGCGCAGGCAATCCAGCTGTATGATAATCGGCTCGACGGGTATTCGCCAACTAGGCATAACGCTAGCGTAAGGACGGTGTCTGCCGCAACATGGCGTTCGTGGTCTCTTGCGGGCATACCCGATGTCCGTACTGGCCACGCATCTGTCGGGACAGTTTATGTTCAGGGGCGAGTGCGGGCCGTGTACGATCTATGCCATGGGTGCGCCGCACGTGGAACGAGCGGGTTGTGAGGACGGCCATGGTGCCGGTTCCCGGTAAAGAGGTGCTGTCCAGCCGTCCGCCCATCGCCGCTGTTCGTTCCCGGATACCGAAGCGTCCGACTTGGGAAGGCGCCGTGCCTCGTTGTCGCGGCGGACTTGGCGCGAACCCGCAATCGTTGTCTTCCATGAGGATCTAACGCCGGTCCTCGTCCGTGAAGGCGAAGGCGATCCGTGTTTCTGCGGCCGCAGCATGGTCCACCACATTGAACAGCAGTTCCCGCACGGACTGAAACAGCAGCACTGTTTGGTCTTCGGGAAGCGTCGGCTCGTCGCTGTCTTCCTGCACGGTCATCGTGAGCCCGTGACGCTGCCTCTGGATTCCACGCGCGCCGGTGATCGGCGGATTCGGCCGGGGTTGAACGCGCGTCATCGAGTACCCAGCTGGGCAGTCCGGGCGGTGAGGATGGTATGGTAGAGGTCTTCAACGGCGGCTTCCTTGTTGAGAAACGCAATGGCGCCGGCTTCACGCATGGCCATGCTGACATGGGCGGCGTTTTGCACGGACAGGGCGATCACGATCGTGTTGGGGAGGACCTCTTTGATCAGCCTCGTCGCTTCGAGGCCGTCCATCCCTGGCATGTTCACATCCATAAGGACGACGTCTGGCCGAAGTTGGGTGGCGAGGGCTACGGCTTCCTGCCCATTGGCCGCTTCCCCTGCGACCGCGATGTCTTGGTACCCGGCCAGGAGTCCGCAGAGCCCCTGCCGTACCATGGCATGGTCGTCGGCAATAAGGACTCGAACAGCAGGACTCTGGACGTGAGGATGGCCATTGAGTGGAGGCGGTGAGGCCGGATGTCCTTTCTGTGAGCGGAGGGCAGCGCGTCCTGCAGGTTCGATCGTGTTCGGCAGCGACGCGGACGATTCACGCGTGGCGAGGAGCGGCATGACCAGCGTGGCAGTGGTGCCGTGACCGGGTCGGGAGCAGAGGTCCAACCGTCCCCCCAACGCGTGCATCCGCTCCCGGATGCTGAAGAGACCGAATCCGGGGGCAGTGCCATGTGTGGGAAGGGTGGATGACTCCGTATGCAGAAAGCCGACACCACCGTCCGTCACAGTGATCTCCAGCTGTCCCTCATCCACCGTAATGGTGATCCCTGCGTGCTTCGTGCCGGCATGTTTCACCACATTCATCAGCAGCTCGCGGATTGATTGGAAGAGCAGCACGGCCTGGTCTTCCGGGAGGGAAAGGTGGGCCGGTGAAAAGTCCAGGGACACGTGCAGGTCCCGGTGAAGCATCTGTTCCGCCAACCATCGCAATGCCATCGGCAGGCCGAATTCCTTGAGAATCGGTGGGCTGAGTTGGGCGACTAATGTTCTGGTATAGGTCAAGGCCTGATCCGTGACCTCCTGCAAATCATGCAAGGTCCGGTTCAGCGCGGGAGTCATCGGGTGCCGCATAGCTTGCGCCAGACGAATCCGGCTCAAGGCCAACAACTGGGCCAGATAATCGTGCAACTCCGTGGCGACATGTTGCCGCTCGCGTTGACCGGCCAGATTCAATTCGGTCGCCAGGGCGCGTAAGTGCTCACGCGACTGTGTCAGTTCGAGCGTGCGTGCGGCCACGCGATGTTCCAGTTCTGCGGTCACGCGCTGCAACGCGTCTTCTGCCCGTTTCCGTTCCGTGATGTCATAATTGATGCCGATCATGCGGACGGGATGCCCCTGTTCATTTCTCACGGTCTCGCCCTGTCCGCAGAGCCAATGGATGGTGCCGTCTGGGTGGACGACGCGAAATTCCGACGCGAAGAGGCCGGTCCTATAGGCGCGTCTCGCGGCTTCTTGCACCTGCTCCACATCGTCGGGATGGAGCGCGTTGTAGAATTCCTCCGCACGACGCAGCGGACGGTCCATCGTCCGTCCGAAGAGTTCGCATTGCCGTGCGTCCCACGTCGTGTCGCCGGTGTGAAGGTTCAGATCCCAGGCGCCCATCCGGCCGGCGGACATGGCCAATCGCAGGCGTTCCTCGCTGGTGCGCAGGACCTCATCCGCCTGGGCTCGCGCGATGGCCAAGGCCAATGTCGTGGCCAGGGCCTGCGACCATTCGGTCTCCTCGTCGCTCAATCGTCTGGGCCGGTCGAAGCACAACATGAACATGCCGAGCAATCGGCCGCCATCGGTGAGGGGGATGAATACCAAGGCCTCTATGCCTTCCCCTCGGACCGTAGCCTGCAATTCCGGGCTCAGGTTGCAGCGGGCAACATTTTCAATGACGAGTGGGGGCGGGTCCTTCTGATCCGTTGGCCAGGGGGAATGGCCCTCAACCGCCTGCTGATGGGCCTCGGACAAGCCCTGCGAGGCTGTGAAGCGCATCACTCCCTCACAGTCGAGGAGCAGGATCGCGGCTCGGTTGACCGAGATGGCTTCCGTCATGGCCTGCAAGGCCAGTTCGTAAAGGCGCGCCGTCGGTTCGGCGCGATTCACTGCGTCGGCCAATTCGTAGAGCCATTGTTGGCGGCGATTGACGATTCGTAACAGCGCCTCCTGCCGTTTGCGATCGCTGATGTCGAACCCGACGGCCAACAGGGAGCGCAGTTCCCCGCGTTCTCTCACGCCACCGACACTGACACTCATCCAGAGGGTGGTACCGTCCTTCCGCCGGTAGCGTTTCTCGATGACGAAATCCGGGCCGCCTTCCACGAGTTGTTGGAGCTGTTCGAGATCCCGTGGAAGGTCTTCGGGATCCGTCACCTCCTGCATGCGCATGCCGAGCAAGTCGTGTTCCTGATACCCCAAGAGTTCGCACAATCGTTGGTTGACGAATTGGAATCGGCCGCTCAGGTCGGTCTGGGACACTGTCGCCGTGGCTTGGTTGACGATCGCCCGCAGCCGCGCTTCGCTGGCGGCGATTTGTCCTTCGGCTTCCCGGCGAATACGGCTCAGATTCACATGGGCGGCCACGCGCGCCAACAATTCACGGCCGCTGAACGGTTTGACCAGATAATCATCCGCACCCTGCTCGAGGCCCTTGATGCAAGGCTCCTCGCCGGCGCGGGCGGAAAGCAGAATGATGGGAATGGTGTGCAGGGCAGGATCGGCCCGCAGCGTCTTGGCCAAGCCGATGCCGTCAAGCTGCGGCATCATAATGTCGCTCAGTAGAACATCCGGGCGACGGCGTTGAATCTCGGACAAGGCGGCGAGTCCGTCGCCGACGGTCACGACGTCATAGTGTTCACGCAGGAGGCGCATCATGTAGCGACGCATGTCGGCATTGTCGTCGGCAACGAGAATGTGCGCCCGCGCGTGTGTCGATTGGGGCGGGACAGGAATCTCGGGCTGCAAGACCTCCGACTCGTGGTCGGGCAACCACTGCAACGCTTCTTCGAGATACGGTGAGGCGTCCGGCGCATGGGGGAATGCGGAGGCATCTTGGGTGACCTGTTCCGGAGGCAGATGCTTTGTGCCCCAAGGAAGCGTGATGAAGAAGCTGCTGCCTTCGTCGAGGCGGCTCTCCACGCGTACCGTCCCTCCATGCAACTGCACGACCTCCTGCACGAGCGCGAGCCCGATTCCACTGCCTTCATGTGTTCGGCTTTGACGGTTCTGCACTCGATAGAATCGTTGAAACAGCCGCGGGAGGGCCTCAGGGGGAATACCGACGCCCGTATCACGAACCACCAGCATCACGCCATCCTGGTCGTGCCGAATCGACAGTGCAATGTGACCGTGAAACGTATGTTTAAATGCGTTGCTGAGCAGGTTGAGGACCACCTTTTCCCACAGCGTTCGATCGACATAGACCGGTTCCGGCAGGGGGGGGCAGTCGATGTGGAAGGTCAGGCCGGCCCGTTCGAGAGCGGAGCGAAACCCGCTGGCCAGGTCTGCGCTATAGGCGGCCAGATCGGTCGGCTGATACCGGGCTTCCGTGCGCCCGGCCTCGATGCGTGAGAAGTCCAGTAGGATATTGACCAGCTTCAGCAGGCGCACACTATTCCGGTGGGCCACATCCAGGTTGGTATTGTGAGGCCGTTCACGACGCTCCTCCTCCAGGGGGCCCAGCATGAGCGTCAGTGGAGTGCGAAACTCGTGGCTGACGTTGTTGAAGAACTCCGTCTTCGCCCGGTCTAACTCCGCCAAGGCCTCTGCCCGTCGAGCTTCTGATCGATAGGCTCGAGCGTTCGTGAGGGCAATGGCGATCTGAGACGCGACCATCCCGAAAAAGTGCCGGTAGTCCCCGTCTAGCTGCCGACGCGGGCTGACACCTACGATGAGAAAGACTCCTCCGTCCTCGTCGTGAGATTGGGTGACCGGCAGGATGAGGGCCTGTCTGGTGGGTTCAGGCCAGGCTCCTCCGGGGAGCAGGCCGAACCGGTCGACCAGGTCGTCCACGACGAGGGGGGTACTGTGTCGACACGCGGATCCGAACGGCCAGTCCCGCGCCGTTTCAGCGTCATGGAGCTCCGCGGTGTCTTGCGCGGCGGGATGGTCGTGTCCCAGCCCGACGGCTCCGGCGAGTGTGGCCCGCTGACTGTGCCGATCCAGGCGATACAGCAAGGCGAAGGGAAGATCGGCGGGGTCAGTGGCCAGTGATTCCATGGCGAACGCACACGCGTCCTCTTCATGTTGGGCAGAGCCTGACAGGGAGGCGAGTTCGCGTAACAGGCGGGTGCGTCGATCGTTCAAGACGCGGTAGGTGGTCTCCTGGACGATATTCAAAATCCCTTCGACCTGTCCGTTCTGACCCCGGATGGGATTCAGGCTGTAGTCGAAGTAACATTCCTCCGTATAGCCGAACCGTTGCATGGGTAACAGTTCGTCGCTTCTCCAGTTGGCTTCTCCTGTGGTGAGGACACTGCGAAAATAGTCTTGAATCGTCGGCCACAATTCCGGCCAGACGTCTCTGGCCGGCTTGCCGAACGCCCAGGGATGTTTTCCGCCGACGATCGGGCGCCAGGCGTCGTTATAGAGGAGCCAGGAGTCGGCACCCCAATAGATGGCCATCGGAGTTTGGGCGGTGAGACAGACGCTCAAGGTTGAGACGAGTGCGGCAGGCCATTGTTCGATCGCACCGAGTGAAGTTGTGGACCAATCGAAGGCCCGGATACGTTCTCCCATTTCGCTTCCGGTCAGCCAACTGGACTGGTGGGGTGCATTCATCGTAGGGCTCGGGACAACGGATTGATGACTGCCGGTGTCGGTCGGCAAAAGGGGAATGGACAGCTGCCGCGCATGTGCAGGAATCGTTGAAAGTTGTAGCACCGTGGGTGGTCTTCGCCCCACTAGTGAAATCCCTAGTCAAGACAACGCAGGGGCACTTGGGCATCTCAATGTGAGGGGAGGTGATTCCGAGGGCCTGGGGCGGGCAGTTCCGGACCGGCTTCCTCCAGCACACCGATTGCGCGTTGGGCCGAGTCCAGTCTGAGTGTGAGACGTTCCCCGATCGACAGATTTCGAAAGAGGTCAGGATTTGGAATGGTAAACGACACCGTTGTGCCCAGGTCGGTGGTGAGCCGACCCGTCCGCTGCTCGAGATTCATGGTCACCAGCAAGCCGGATACTGTCTCCGATGCACGTCCATCCCGATCGGCGGTCAGATGAAGAACGAACGATTGGAGCCCCCCGTCGCGCGGGATGGACGGCGGTCTCGTGGGAGGAAGGGGAACCGGGTCCGATGGTTTCGGCGGGACGGTCGGACCTGGGCCCGGTTGCGGAACGGGTACCGGCACCTCCGACGCGCCGGCGGTCCATCCTCCGAGCAATGCGGTGCCCAAGACGAGTATTGCGAGGTCATGGCGTCGCATGATAGGCCTCCCTTCAATGGTCACTGCGAGGCTGCTCAGGCATTGCCGGTAGACGCCGCGGGGATGGTTTCCGCAACCATTTGGTGACAGAGCGCCGCGCATTGACGACATTCTTTCGCGCATTCTCCACACGGTGCATGCTGAGGGGTCTGCTGCTCGCAGAGTCCGGCACAGAGCTCACAGACTTCGGCACAGAGCGCGCACAGACGGATGGAAAACGCCGAATTCCGCCCCATCCATTGCGCCGCCAACAGACAGATGTCTGCACAGTCGCGACACAGTCTGATGCAGCGGATGATCGAGTCATTCGCCTCGTCATGAGGCATCCCGACCATCTCGTCCGCACAGGCATTGCAGAAGTGTGCGCAGTCCATGCACGTTTGGATGCATTCGATGGTGTGTTGCTCCAAGGAATGAGTCACGGATGCCATGCTCGCCTCCCTTGCGTGAATCGATCCTGCTCTTTCTGTGACGATACGCTCCGGTGCGTGGAAGGCCTACTAGGAAAACCGCTCGTTCGTTCTCGTCCCGACTAGGGGTCTCACTAGCTCAGGAGGCACTCGAGATCCGTGTACTGTAGCGGACATCATGGACGCTCAGACATCGCAGAGAGATCCGGTCATCGCATCTGGTTCTGTGATCGGGCCAACGGGAGGCTTCGAACCCGAAGGTGACGAATCGTCCTCGCCGATTCTCCAGTGCGGACAGACCTGCTGGCGAATTGAGCCGGCTGAGCAGGCCGCGTTTCTTATTGACGGAGACGCGTACTTCCGGGCGTTCCGGGAGGTGGCCGTACAGGCCAATGAGACTCTCTATATCGCAGGCTGGGACCTCGACACGCAGGTGGACCTCGTGCGTGGATTTGAGGAGACGCCGCAGTTACCCGCCAAACTCGGCGAATTCCTGGCCGCGCTCTTGCGGCGCAAGCGGCGCTTGAAAATTTATGTGCTTAACTGGGACTTCGCGATGATTTATGCCCTTGAGCGTGAATGGATGCCGACGGCGCAAGCCGGATGGAATGACCATCGCCGGTTATCGTATCGGGTGGACGGCCAGCATCCGCTCGGCGCGTCCCACCATCAAAAGATCGTCGTCGTCGATGATACGATGGCATTCGTCGGCGGGTTGGATCTCACGAAATCGCGATGGGATACCAGCGCCCACGCAGCCCAGGATCCGCGCCGTGTCGATGCCGACGGCCAGGCGTATCCTCCATTTCATGACGTGCAGATGATGGTCGCAGGCCAGGCTGCCTCCGCCCTCGGAGATCTGTTCCGTCGCCGCTGGCAGGTTGTGACGCGGCGCCGTCTGCCAATTCCGGCTCGCCGTTCCGTTGAGGATCTCTGGCCCAGGACGGTTGAGCCAGATCTGCAACAATGCTCCGTGGGGCTGATGCGAACCCAGCCAGGCTTTGCCGGGCAGGCGGAGGTCCGCGAGATTGAGCAGGCCTACCTGGAGGCCATCAAACGCGCGCGGCACTCGATTTATATCGAATCGCAGTATTTCACCTCCCACACGCTCGGACGCGCCCTGGCCGCTCGACTGTCGGAACACGAGGGACCGGAAGTGGTCCTCGTCTTGCGCCACAATTGTGATGGATGGTTGGAGCAGCAGACGATGGACAGTTTGCGAGCCAAGGTGCTGCATGACCTCGAGCTTGCCGACCACTATGGTCGGTTGTCCGTCTATGCCCCGACTGTTCCGGGGAGTCAGGGTACCGCGTGGGTGGCGATCCACAGCAAACTTGTGATCGTGGATGACGAGTTTCTCTGCCTGGGGTCGGCCAACTGTTCCAATCGGTCGATGGGATTCGACACCGAGTGCAACCTCGCCATCGAGGCAGGGAATCAGCCGCAGCGTCATACCGTCATTGCCGGCTTGCGGAATCGACTGATCGGCGAACATCTCGGCGTCGAGCCGAGCCGGCTTGCGGAGGAGGTGCAGCGGTGTGGCTCCTTGATACAAGCCATCAATGCCTTACGCGGAGGGGTGCGCAGTCTGGAGAGCGGCTGTTTCATCGGTCAGGACATCCCGGCGTTGATTCCGGAGCAACGACTCGTCGATCCGGAGCGTCCCATGGGAATGGAAGAAGTGCTCGGCACGATCGCGCCCGTGCCGGAACGACATCGGTTGGGCCGCAGACTATTCGCTGGATATGTGTTGGTGGGAACGGTCGGGCTGCTGGCCCTTCTCTGGCGATGGATGCCATTGGATGACTGGATCCATACGAGCGGAGTGATGACGCAACTCCAGGCGATGAGCCGCAGTCCCGCGGGGCTCATCGCGGTGCTGGGCGGATATGTGCTGGGAGGGTTGGTCGCATTGCCCATCACGCTGTTGATCGTCCTCACGCTGCTGGCCTGTGGACCATGGTTGGGAATGAGCTCAGCCCTGCTCGGGTCGCTGTTGAGCGCGGCCACGCTCTTTGGCGTGGGACGAGCCGTGGGACGCTATCACGTTCAACGATTTGCCGGTCGCCGCGTTGCGTACCTGAGTCGGCGATTGGCGCAGCGGGGGACCTGGGCGGTGTTCCTGGTGCGGATGATTCCGATCGCTCCATTCTCGATCGTGAACCTGGTTGCGGGATCGACGCAGATCTCTTTCCGCCAGTTTTTGTTGGGCACCGCGTTAGGAATGACTCCGGGCATTCTCTTCCTTTCGGCCATTCTGAATGGCTTGGAAGAGACGCTACGAGGCCCGACTCTGTTTTCCTTCGTCGGCCTGGGGTTATTCGTCGGGTTGACGTGGATCGTGATTCGATCTGTGCTGCGCCATGTGCCGGTTCTGCGGCCGATCGCACCGGCGGGGAGCGACGGCATGACGAACCCTGCTTCATGAGATGCGGAGAACCGTCCAACGATGCAGCTGCGAGTGGCGTCCTATAACATCCATCGGGCGATCGGGAACGATGGAGTGTACGAGCCAGGCCGGATTCTCCGCATATTGTGTGAGATGAATGCGGACATCGTCGCATTGCAGGAGATCGATCTCCTTGAGCCCGGTGATCTCCAGCTACTTCCGTGGCTGGCTGCACGGACATGCATGATGGCGATCCCGGGTCCGGTTCGGTCACGCGGCCCCTGCGAGTATGGGAATGCCTTACTGACTCGATTCCCGGTGATGGCCGTGCGCCGATGGGATCTCTCCGTGGGGCTCCACGAAGCTCGTGGCGCGCTGGATGTGGATCTGCGCGTGCCCGGTCATTCGATGCAGGTGGTCACCACGCATCTGGGCTTGTGGCCGCGCGAACGCCCCGTGCAAACGGAGCGATTATTGAAATTGTTCGTGGCGAACCGACATGACGTGACCATTCTCATGGGGGATTTGAATGAATGGCAGGTGCGAGGAAAAGCGTTGCAGGGGTTGAGTCGCGTGTTCGGCGCGACATCCGCTCCAGCCACTTTCCCCGCACGATGTCCCTTGCTCCCACTGGATCGGATCTGGATGACTCCCGCTCGGGCACTCCACCGCGTGGCGGTGCATGACACGCCGCTCAGCCGTGTGGCGTCCGATCACCTGCCCATCAAAGCCGATATTTATTTGCTGCAGGGGTCGGCTCCAATGACTCGGTCACCGATGGTGTAAGCGCCACGGGGCTGTTCTCGCGCCGCGAAAACGTGTGTGAACAGCTCGGACAGTAGGCGTGAGTTAGGCGATACTCGCCGCTGTGAAGCCGGTGCCTCTCAAGATAGGCCGGCAGCGGCCCCCACTCGTGATCCACGTGTGCGGTTGAGGAATCATCCCGGACGTTGTTGCAGACACAACAGATGGCGATGAATCGTTCGGTGCTCATCGTACGCCCTCCCGTCAGCCGTCGTTGGATGGGTGTTCCCACATGAACATCGGAGATCCCTCCCGCCGCCCACTCCGCCCACGGCGGGAGCTGTAGCCCTGTCGAGACTTACTGCACGGTCACTGAGCCGTGGCTATTAGCCAAGTTGCGTGTGGCATCGGATGACGCCTGTACTGAATATTTGAATGTGCCGATTCGCGTAAAGCAGAGACCAGCCGTTTCGTTGCTGGCCAGTGTGGTGCTGTTGTCGAATCCCATGCCCATGGACTTGGAAAATCCATTCCGACAGGACACGGCGTGAGCCTGGGCCTGATCGATGGTGATCGTCACGGTATCCTGCCGCTGATTGATCCACCGGATTTCGTCGCCTGCTCGAACGGTGAGCGCCTCGGGGTGAATGGTCTCGTTGATGACGATATTCCTGACCATCCCGGTCTTCGTGCCGACTTCGGTTTCTGCGGTCGTATGTGTCGCCGTAGGGGAATGAGAGCAGGCGCTCAGAGAGAGCAAAGCCAGGGCTGCCGCTACATGTGCGATGGTTTTCATTGTGAGTCCTCCCAGCAAAAATGATGGTGCCCGATTTCCTCGTGAGCACGATGTGAGGGGTTCACCTTCTCACACTCGCAACGTCCCACATACTCGGGAGACCCCCAGTGGTTGTCGTGTGAGGACCTCGGTATTGCTGAATCAAACGGCGTGGTTGACGCTTGATATGCCTGCTCAGGCTAGAGCGGTGCGCGAGGTCGTGAGGTGAACATGAGGCTGTTGGAACGGGGGCGAACTCGTTGCAATGCTGCCGGGGTGCTCCTGGCGGCCTGTCTCTTGAGCGGCTGTGCCCTGAACCTGACCTATACGCCTGCAGATTGGATCCTTGCGTGGCAGGTGGATCGGCACAGCGAGTAGTCACAAGATGATCGGCCTGGTCGTCTCCGCTCGCGAGGTCTCTCGAGAGTGGGTTGGGAGGAACAGACGCCGGGTCTCCACGCGACGTGTCTTCTTCCGCGGCAGAGCCGGCCTGTTCAATCGGGACGGGAAAAGACTTGCGTGTTCTTGAGGTTACCATGGAGCAACAACCGCCATTTCTCTATGCGGTACCTCCCTGGATGCGTCAAGGCTGTCGGCCTGTGGGGGAGGCGATGGAGACGTCGCCGACCTGATTCGGTGTGGGGGCATGAGAGCAAAACTCAAACTGGGGATAGTCCGAGTGGGCAGTGATGACGTCCTGGTGCATCATTGCCTCGAACTCGCGTGCCTGGGAGAAGATGTCTCGATCTCTCTGGGAAGGGACCGTCAGCTTCGGGTTGGTCAAGATTGAGACATTCGTCAAGCCGGAGCCTCTGACACCTGCGTCTGGTGGGAGAAGCTATCTTCTGCCGAACCGGGTCTCCCCCGCCTATCAGCGGCAGGCGCGGCGGAGCAGTCTCTGAATAGTGAAGGAGGGTTGCTCTGGAAGGCAATAATCACAAGGATGTGATGCCGGAAGCCATTTCTAGGAGTGTCTCGAGGCCACCGCGTTGGCGTGGGATATCGCTGGGGGCCACCGTGGTGCCCGACGGCGTGCGCTTCTGTTGTTGGGCCCCGGAACGGACTCAGGTGGAAGTCCTGTTCGGTGCGGGGCCTACGTCCCATCCGATGACACAGGACCACAACGGGTATTGGTCTGCGGACGTGTTCGGCGCAAGGGCAGGAATGACCTACCGGTATCGGCTGGATGGAGGAGACGTCTATCCTGATCCCTGTTCCCGTTATCAGCCCAGTGGTCCCCACGGGCCGTCGCTGATCGTCGATCCTGCCGCCTATCGCTGGCAGGACGAAGAGTGGGTCGGTGTAACCATGCATGGTCAGGTGATCTATGAACTTCACGTGGGCACGTTCACCCCGGAAGGCACCTTCGACGCCGCCGCCGCGCAAGTCGCGGCGTTGAAAGACCTCGGGATCACCGTCATTGAGGTGATGCCGGTGGCTGAATGTCCCGGTCGATGGAATTGGGGCTATGACGGGGTGGGGCTGTATGCGCCGTCCCACGTCTATGGCGACCCGGAAGCGTTCAAACGGTTCGTGGATACGGCGCATCGGCTGGGGCTCGGCGTCATTCTGGACGTGGTCTATAACCATCTGGGGCCGGACGGGAATTACCTGCCGGCATTCACGTCCTGCTACTTCACCGATCGATATTCGAATGAGTGGGGCCAGGCCATGAACTTCGATGGGGCTGGTTCGCACGGTGTCCGCGACTTTGTCATCCAGAATGCCTGCTATTGGGTAGATGAATTCCATCTCGACGGATTGCGCTTGGACGCTGTGCACGCCGTGCATGATGCCAGCCCGCGGCATGTGTTGGCGGAATTGTCTCTTGCGGCAAGGGCGGCCGCCGGCGAGAGAGCAATTATCTTGGTGGCAGAATGCGAGGCCCAATGGATCCATTCCATCCAGCCGATCGAGCAGGGCGGGTGGGGATTGGACGCGGTCTGGAGCGAGGACTTTCACCATACGACCCGCGTGGCGGCGACCGGTCGCCGTGAAGGGTACTATTCCGACTACCTGGGTACACCACAGGAACTTCTTTCCTGTGTGAAACGCTCGTTTCTCTTTCAAGGGCAGCGGGATCAGTGGCAGGGGAAATCCCGAGGGAGCGTGGTGGGACGGGAGCCGGCCAGCGGGTTTGTGTTTTTTCTCCAGAATCATGACCAGGTCGCCAATCAATTGCGCGGTGGTCGATTGCATGACAAGACAAGCCCGGGACTCGTCCGCGTCCTCACGGCCTTCTTGCTTCTTTCCCCGCAGACTCCGCTCCTGTTTATGGGGCAAGAGTTCGGTGCCTCCTCGCCGTTTCTCTTTTTTGCCGATTTTCCGCCGGGTGAGTTGGCGCAGGCGATTCATCGAGGCAGGAAGGCGCTCTTAGCGCGATTTCTCAGCGCATCGTCCTTCGAGGCTCAGGCGAGCATTCCGGATCCTTGCGACCCGCGTGTCTTCGAGGATTCGAAGCTGGACTTGTCGGAGCGGGATCGCCACCGGCACGTCTATGTGCTGCATCGCGAGCTTCTCAGGCTACGGCGCGAAGATCCGGTGATTGCCCGGCAGGCCAGAGACCAACTCGATGGGGCGGTACTCGGACCGCATGCGTTTGTTGTCCGCTATGCGGGGAGCGACGGAGATGACCGGCTGCTGCTCCTGAACCTCGGACCTGATTATGACTATCGGCCTGCGCCTGAGCCTCTGCTCGCGCCTCCGGTGGGGCGAAGGTGGTCGTTGTTCTGGTCCAGCGATGAACCTCGGTACGGAGGCCCCGGCGTCATCAGTCCTTTGAGCCCAGAGGGCTGGCGTCTCCCGGCCGAATCAGCCGTACTGTACCAGACCGAACCGGAAGGATAGCGCGCCGCGGCTGTGAGGTACCCCAGCCAGGTTGTGACTATTGTTCCCGCAGGTGACTGTGCATAGGAGGAAATCCTCCTTATGCGAGAATGGTTCGTGACGAACGGACTCGCGTAGATGATGCGTAACCACCGACTCTGCGCACCAACCAATGGGCGGCACTTGCGGAGGAGGCGAAGCACTCATTCAATGATCGGTTTTGGTCAGCGAAATGTGTGATGCCGAACCTCCCTATCATCCGCGGGCCTGTGTCGCACAGGCGTGGAGTGCGACCGAGGTGTTGCGAGCGTGGCAGAAGACACCCGGGTCGCCTCCTGACCTGCTACAGGGAAGCGTCACTTCGTAGGCCCTGCGCGCGTCCTAGGGTGCATTGTGAGGCCACCTGGGGGCAGCGCTAGTGTCTCAGGGATTGCTGGACTGGTATCAGTGAGCATGACCGGTTGAACGTCTCAACCGAGTAATCTGAAGGGAGCACGTCATGCAGGCCACGATGACCATCGTTGTAAGCACGACCAACGGGGGCCCGACTCACCAATCGATGCCGTGCACGCGCTGCGGCGGCTGGATGGTGGACGAACGGTGCATGGATATCGGCGAAAGCCTGGGCGGCTATTGGTTCTGGGGGCAGCGGTGCATTCAATGCGGGGATATCGTCGATGAAGTGATCTTGCGCAATCGTCGCCTCCCGATTCCATCTTCGGTGCTGGGGGATGGCCTCCACCGTATGTCTGCGTCAGAAGCAATGGTTCATGCTGCCTGATCGTCAAGTGATGGGGGGGAGCGTTCGAAGATGAATACGGCAGCGGCGTGGAGCGCAGCAGCAGGAAGGTGCCGACCGAGTCGTGGGGGTGGAGGGCATCACCACGTGAACCAGGGCACCTTCCTGCGCGCGATGGCAGGCGTGTCATTCTCCAACTGCGGTGAATGCGCGTCCGGCTGGAAGAGGTGTCCCATGTAGCGCTGCGCTTCGCCTTGCCGTCACACCACTTCACGAATCTTGTTGGCCATAAGGGTTTTCATCAAGTCCCACCGGTCTTCCTGTCCCCGTGCCACCGCTTTGGCGAATTGCCACGCCTGCTCCATCGTGATCTTGCCGGGGAGCGGGGCCTCCATGGGATCGATGACTGCCTCCACCACAACGGGGCCGGGATGGGCAAAGGCCTGCCGATAGACATCGTGCAATTGAGCCGGATCATCCACGCTGAAGCCGGTGGCTCCGCAGGACCGAGCGCAGGCGGCGAAATCGATGGGCTGCAGTTCCACGCCGAACTGTGGATTGCCTTCGAAGGCGAGTTGTTCCCATTTGATCATGCCGAGCAGATTGTTCTTCAAGACGATGATCTTCACGGGCAGGGCATACTTGACCAGCGTCGCCAGCTCACTCATCAACATGGAGAACCCCCCGTCGCCGGCGATACACACGATCTGTCGTCCCGGATGGGCGATGGCTGCGCCGAGGCTGTAGGGGAGTCCATTCGCCATGGTTGCGAGGGTGCCGGAGGCGGAAAACTCCATGTTCCCTTTCATGGCGATGTGGCGAGCCACCCATGTCGTGACCGTTCCGGTGTCGCAACAAATGATGGCGTCGTCCGTCAGAAATTCATTCAAGGCTCTCACCGCGACTTGCGGTTTCATGGGTACGTCGGTTCTGGTGCCTCGGGCCTCGATCAGGGTATTCCATTGAACCATGCTGGCCTGGGTCTGCTCGAGAAAACGTCGGTCGGCATGCGGTCGAATCAGGGGCGACAGGGCACGGAGGACATCCCAGCAATGGCCCACCAATCCGACCTCGACGGGATACCGCAAACCGATACGGCTCGCATCCAAATCGATCTGGATGGCTCGGGCCTGCCCGGGTTTGGGGTAGAACTCCAGATACGGAAAACTGCTGCCGGCAATCAGCAAGGTGTCGCAGGCTTCGAGTGCTTCCTGGGAAGGGACGGTACCGAGCAGACCGATACCTCCCGTGGTCAAGGGATGGTCGTCCGGCACGACGCCTTTGCCTAACAGCGGTTTGACGATCGGTGCAGCCAGCGTTTCGGCCAGCTGTACGATCTCATCCCTGGCGCCCAGACAGCCACGTCCGGCGAGAATAGCGATCTTTGTGCCGTCATTCAGCACGGCGGCCGCTTTCTCCAGCAGCGTTTGTGATGGGAGCGGCAGCGGGTCGCTATAGAGGCCGCCGCTATGGCCGGGCACATTGGCCTTGGAGCCGTGCCCGTCGGCCGACCAGTCTTGTACGTCCTTCGGGATAGTGAGGTGTGCGACCGTGCGGCGGGAGATTGCCGCTTTGATGGCTTCATCCACCACGTTGCCGACATGGGCCGGTCCCATGACCCGCTCACTGTACGCGGCCACGTCACTGAACAGTTTGTCCAGATTCACATCCTGTTGGTAATGTGTGCCGATGAGATCGTGAAACGTGTGCCCCGTGATCGCCAAGACCGGCTGGCCGTCGCACTTGGCATCGTATAACCCGTTCAAAAGATGGATGCCGCCCGGACCAGACGTGGCGAGGCAGACTCCCAATCGCCTGGTGAATTTGGCGTAGCCGCAGGCGGCGAGCGCTGCGGATTCTTCATGTCGCACCAGGACCAGCTTGATGCGGTCGCGCCGCGTGCGCAGGGCCTCGTAAATGCCGTTGATGCCATCCCCGGGAAGACTGAAGATCGTGTCCACCTTCCAAGCGAGCAGGCGATCGATCAAGAGATCCGCCACAGTCGTCATGGAGTCTCCTTCCGTTGGGAATCGGACAGGGTGGGGCCTGTCGCTTGGCGTGCCAGTTGTGGAAGAAGCAATTCTGCGCCAAGGATCTTGGCGCAGGCGGAGAGGGGAATGGCGAGCAAGAGACCGTAGAACCCGCCCAATGCGCCGCCGACGAAGAGCACGATCAGCACGGTGACGGCGTTCATATCCATGGATTGGCTTTGCACCCACGGCGTCAGCAGCCAGCTCTCGATGAATTGGACCAGGAGGTAGGCCAGAGAAGGCCAGACCAGGATGGTCATCGGGTCGAGCCCTACGCCATTTGCAGACAGGACGTCGAGATATTTCAACAGCACGGCCAGGGGCCAGCCGATCAAGGATGCGTAGGGAATGATCGTCAGGATACCGGTGATCAATCCAAGCAGAAACCAATAGCGGATGCCGGCCATGGCCCAGCCGAGGGAATAGAGCACGACCGAGCCGAAGGCAATCGTGAGCCGACCGCGAAAGAACCCACTCACGGCATGGTCCATACGTGTGACGATATGGCGGACGCGGTCGCGATACTCGGCCGGAATATAGCGTTTCATGTGCTCGAGACTCTCATCGAACCGCCAGGCGAAGAAAAAGAAGTAAATGGGAATCAGGATACAGGCGATCACGACGTCGGCGGTGGTGCCGATCACGGTTCCCAGCACGCCGAATGCCTGGCCTGTGCCGGAGAATACAGGCCGTAACATCGAAAGCGGATCGTCTCTCAAACTGATCGCGATGGCGGAGAGATGATCCGACACGTCTCCGAATTGCAAATGGTATCGTTGCGCGAGGCGTTGAAGATAGCCCGGTACGCGCTCTGCGAATGACTGCACCTGCTCTGCCAGTAATGGACCCAGCCAGGTCATGAGCCCCAGCAGCAGCAGCGCCGATCCACAGAGGATGAGAGCGATCGTCGTGGGTCTGGGGATACGCCACCGAGCTTCCGCTCGCCGAATCACGGGATTGAACAAATAGGCCATCAACAGCGCAATCAGGACCGGCGTGAAGACCCCGCGCAGGTAATAGCCGAACCAGAGAATCGCCAGAATCCCGCCGCCCCATAGCAAATCCCGGACAGGGGTGATCTGCCAGAGGTGTCGATCTGCCGGAGACGGCACGGCATGGCTGGCCGCCTGCTGCGGTAGGAGCCGTTTGGTGAGGAGATGAGACGTGTCCGGTGTCATGACGAGGTCCGCTGCTCCTTGTGAGGCGTCTGCAAGCTGGATGGCGCAATCGGTGAGGCAAGCTGTTCGTCTCGACGAAGCGCGGCTGCAGCTTGCTCGATCTGCGCATTAATTTCTCCGCCCAGCAGGATTACGATACCCGTCAGGTAGAGCCACAGCATCAGTACGATGACGCCGGCGATGGATCCATAGGCAGCATTGTAGGTGCCGAAATGTTCGACGTAGGCTTTGAAGCCCAATGAGAGCACGAGCCACAGCGCGACGGCGCAGACGGAGCCGGGTGTGACCCATCGCCAGTCGTGTGTAATGTTCGGACAGACGTAATAGATCACGGCGAGTGCGAACAACATCAGCAGGACGGCCACGGGCCACTGCAGCATGTTCCAGCTGAGGAGAAACAGCCAACCCAAGCCGACCAGATCGGCGATCCATTCACCGATGTGCGCGCCATAGAGAATCAACGTGATCGATAGAATAATGAATCCTGCCAGGCCGACGGTCAGTAGTGAGGCGAGCACGCGCACCTTCCAGTAGGGTCGTGTCTCCGTCGCGCCATAGACGACATTCAGTGCTTCCATGATGGCCGTCACGCCGCTCGACGATGCCCAGAGCGCGCCCAATAAACCGAGTGAGAGCATGTCGCCACTACTGCCTTGGACGACGTTCTCCAGATAGCGCTCCAACAGTGACAGGGCATCGGCGGGGAGCACCGTCCGTAGATACTGCATCAACTCAGGAAGGGTTTCCTTCAAGGGAAAGAGGCCGATAAGTGCCGTGAGAAAAAGGAGTGCCGGAAAGAGGGCTAAGAGAAAATAGTACGCCAATTGTGCAGCACGGCCGAGGATCTCATCGCGCTGGCTCTCCTTCCATAGGCGTATTCCGAATGTTGTCCAGTCTAGGCCACCTCGCTTCCATGGATTCCAGCGGGGCGATGGACTCGTCAATGAGGCTGACACGCGATGCGCTCCCATTTCACACAGCGGAGGAGGTCCAGAATTATCAACGGCGGCCGGTCACGACAACGGTCGCTCACCCTTCTATTGCCGCGCCGATGGTGTCGTGTGTGCATCAGGTGACCGTGACGCTTCGGCTGAATGTTCGACTGATGCGACCGCTGGCAACGTCACGCCGAGCGATCGTGCAATGTCGGGCACTATTCGACGTGTCAGTTCGACGATCATACCTCGTCCGAGCTGAAAGAGCATCTGCTTGGTCTCCTCCGTCTCCTGGCCGAATTCCTGAGAGAGTGTGTGCCAGAGGCTTCGGTCTTTCCGCTTACCCTGCTGCTGATGGACGGATGATGGCTCAGGATAATAATCATAGATGCCTGTGTGGTTCGTTCTCCTGCCTTTCTGTGAGGAGTCCGGCATGACAGGTGATGCATTGGCCCCCGCCGGGTAATAGGGATAGACGCCGTTGCGTTGACGTCGCGTTCCACGTTCGAGGACGCCGAGCGCGTAGCCTGCGCAGACCGCCCCTCCCACGATTAGCCACGGATGTTCCTGGATTCGACGAGCCGGATCGATGGTGTTCGTGGCGTGCTCTATGAATGTGTTGACGCGGGATGTGGTTCGATTGACGATCTGGGTCAGCTGCATCGTAGTCTCCTCCGCGTGATGACGAACACACTGCTCCAACTCATTCAGTTTGTGTGCGATAGCCATTCGCGTGTGTAGAATGTCTTTCAGATCTTGATCGACAGCACTTGCTCTTTGATCCATCGGACGTCTTCCTTTATCGAGTGAAGGGTGCGTCTCGGCCACACACGCAGCGTGGGGCCGAGGGAGACGGCGCTCGAGACGAGCAGGCCTGCCATGAGTGCACAGCAGAGCCCCACCAGCCCATAACTCGCCCACAGCGGGAGGCCCAGGGGACCATGCAGTACGTGCACCACCATCAGGAGCAGCAGCAGGCTAGTCATAAGCGCCATGGCCAGGCCGATGCTGGCTCGCATGATCATGGTAATCACCTTCTGCCGTTCGAGCTGGATTTCGTCACGGGCCAGGCGGACTGTCTGGCCGATCAGTGCCCGCACATCGTCGAGGAGACCCTGCAGCAATGCGGCGACCGATGTCGGGTGGGGATTCTCCATGTGGTGTCCTTCCTAATTCGGTCTGGCGCGGGAGAGGAGATATCCGCAACCGAGCCCAAGCAGGAGGGCCTGCAGCGGATATCGCCGGATGAGCATCTCCACGTCCTCCACGACTCCGCCGAGTCCCTGCTGTCGAATATCGTGTGTGGTATGGGCGTCAGCGTCGACCGGCTTGCTTGCGACGCCTTCGATCGAGTCGCCCGATTGCTTCGCGGCTTGCCCCATGTCGGAGTCTGCGTTCATCCTGCTCTCCTTCTCACACTTCGTGAAAATGGTTATAGTCCGCCCGTGCTAGCTTCAGAGCCTACCGGCGGCTACACCATTGCTGTACTGGGCAAAGCCCTAGTCGTGAGTAGTCTCCGGTTTTCCGTTGCACGGTCAGTGATCGCGTGTGGACCTCTATGCCTTTCGGCACCAGCGGATAGCGCGTTGTGAGACGAAGATCCGGTCTCGTGCGTTTGCTCGGACAGCGAAGGGTGACCAGCTCGCGAGCGTGAGGGAATCGCGTCTGGGAAGGAGCCGCTGCTGCGACTATTTGAAAGCGGCAGTCGCCTCCGCTGAGGAAGGCAGGTATTATATTCACGATAGGCATAGGTGTGGCCGACTGTGTACGCGCACAGTCGGGTAGTACCGCGACCTGTGTGATATGTCCGAGACCGCCGACGGCACACCGTACCGGATCGTGCGGCATACGATGCGACTCCTCTTCACTCTGAGCAGGGTGGTGAAAGGAAGAACCATTGCGGAGCCACTCTTACCCGGGTGGTGGTTGAAGGTGTGGGAAGAGGTCTCGCTCCTCTGTCAGAAAGTGCACGTGGACCGTCTGCATCATGTCTTCGAAGAATTCGTCCAGCGCCTGGTCGTCGTCAGTTTCTGATCCGCGAAGTTCCTCCATCATAGCTCTCACCTCGTCATGCTCCCGCAAGACGTGTGCGACCAGCTCATGCTTCCGGTCGGCGTGCGGTGGGACACGAGCAGTCAAGAGGGCCTCTTCTTTGCGAAAGTGCTCTTCCAGCAACTCGAGGATCTGATCCACCGTGGCTCGACGAGAATCCTGGCTGATTGCGAGATACAGTTGAAACAGCGCGAGAATCTTCCGATGGTCATCGCGCAACGTGCGGATGCCGGTCTCGTTGGTACCTGGTTTCAACTGTGTGTTTGCCATAGGTCAGCCTCCCTGCCGACTCGGTTCAATGCCGGACGTCTGTGTACGAACCTAGCAGGGAGCTGGCGTGACGCAAACTGGGAAGGTCCCTGATCTATGATTCCGTAAAGCCGGGGTACCCGGGGATGAGGTAATACCCCGGAGGCCTGATCGTCGGAGGTCAGCGGATGTGCTGTATCACACGTGGTGCCGAATCAGGACAAGTCACCTGGTAGGTCACAACGGCATCTGTCCGGCGGTGCCGGCAATCACCGTATCCCACAGGGGCCTGTCTGTTGACTGCTGAGCATGTCCCGCGGGTTGCCGTACCGGCACGCTCGCGTATTCAGCGCCGCGACGGGTATCGAGAACGGGCCTTCGAGGCTGTCCCAGATTTGCGGAAACGGAATGTGGAAGGTATCGGGATGCACCGCTTCAGCCATGGCGGTGAAGAACGGGGCCGCACTGCTGATAGGTGGTGGCGATGGTTTGGTTGCGCTCTTGGGACTGGGCGGCGGTGGTGATGGAGGTATCATCAAGAGTCTGCCCGGCGGTCTTGCCAGTCGTGGATTGGCAGCCGACGAAGCGCCAGAAGAGTTGCGTCAGTTGCAAGGCAGATCATCGGTCTCATCATGCCTGTCTCCTCGTCTGAGGTAGAAGATGTTGACGCGTCGGCAAAAACCTTACCCCCGTCTGGAGGTGGTCTCTTCCACGGACTGTTTGGCGGTTTCGACTGTGTCGTCGACAACGTCACGTGCTGTGCGGCCGGCCTGACGCAATGTCTGTTTCCCGCTCGCCACATACTCCTGACCACGTTCCACTGCATGGTCCCACGCAGCTCGGCCTTGTTCGGCTGCCTCATCCAGTTCATCTTTGGCTTTTGATGCGTAGTCGCGAAGCGTCGAACGCAATTCTGGCCCGGATTGAGGTGCAAGCAGCAGTGCGACCCCGGCGCCGATGAGCGCTCCTGCCATGAATGCCGACCAGTTGGATGAATCATCATGGTGCATGAGATGCCCTCCTTTGACTATCTCGGTGGCTGAGATCAATTGCGGCGTGAGCGAGTTCCTGACTCCCAACGACGCGTGGGTCCAGGATAACAGGGGAACGCGAATCTTCCACTAGGCATGACCCTAGTCTGTGACTAAAACGGGAAACGCGTGCTGCGTGAAGCCCTATGTAGGCATGACATAGTGATGGTGGGTTAGAGAGCGAAGCGCTAAGAACAAGTGCGAGGTAAAGGGAGACAACATGGTGGGTGACGAATTGCGGAGGTGGATAGAACGACGATGCAGTGTAGCCCATGGCTCCATCGACATTGATCAGACCGCATGATCGATGTCGGCACTATGGCAACGCGAGGGGCGGACTATGATAGTCCGAGAAACCGGATTGGTAAACGGGCGACTGTGGAGAAAAGAGCGAGGATGATACGGTGGTGCGCCCGACAGGACTTGAACCTGTAACCTTCTGATCCGTAGTCAGATGCTCTATCCATTGAGCTACGGGCGCCCATGACACTTACGAGCCCGCTCGAAGGGGTGTGCCTTCTGAGCGGGCTCACAAGTACAGCGCCGTTATACAGGCTTGAAGGAAGAGCGGTCAAGTCTGTCGAGCAGAGTTATTTGTCAAAACAGACTTCTGCTGATTTCCCCGGACGGCGAACTCTCGTTCCCGCTGTTGTCGTAGGCGGTGACGGAGAACCAATAGGTCGAGCCGAGCGGCAATGTCAGTCGTGTTGAGGTGACATTGCCGACGTCGAACGCCTGGGATCGGACGCCTGAGGCGGTGCCGACGTAGACGCGATACCCTCTAAGATCCGCTTCGGTATTGGCATTCCACGTCACCGTGACTGTACCGGTCGCCGTCCCGGATGGCGGGGGCGGTGGTGGCGTGGTGCTTCCGGTCGGCGAAGGGGGCGGTGGTGGCGGCGGAGTTGTGGTGCCGCCGGCCAAGACGGAGAGGGAGACCGGGATGCGCAAGGTTTGAGAGCCGTTGGGCCCGCTCTCCACAATATAGACGACGCCGGAATAGCTGCCGACATTCATGCTCGCGGTGTTGACGGAGACGGTAATGGGGTCAAGCTCCGTGGTGATGGTCTGGGTGCTGCCGTAGGGTGGGTTCAGGCCAACCCACGATTGGTTGGTACTGATGTAATAGCTGCTCTGCTGCGTGCTGGACTTCTGCAGATTGAACACCCCGGTGGCCGTGTTGCCTTTTGCCGCTGTGAGCGATAGCCCCGCAGGAAACGCTTGCAGCAAGGGCGTCAGTGATCCGGTTGGTGCCGGCGGGGGCGGCGTGGTCGAAGGCGGCGGGGGTGGCGTGGCTGCGGGGGGCGGCGGCGGTGGGGGCGGGGGTGGCGTCGAACCGGCCGCGGTGACTGTGGCCGTGACCGGAATACGCCAGGTCGTCGAGACGCCTGGCCCGGATTGACCGATATAGATCGTGCCGGAATAGGTTCCGGCGGAGAGCCCCATGGTTGCGGTATTGACGGTGACGGTCAGGGTATCCGTCTCCGTGGAAATCGTTTGCGTACTCCCGTACGGCGGATTCAGCCAGATCCAGGACTGATTGGCGCTGATGAAATAGGTGTGCTGCGCCGTGTCCGATTTTTTCAAACTGAGAGTGCCGGTTGCCGTGCCTCCTTGTGCAACGGTGAGGGAGACTGCACTCGGGCTGAATTGAATATTCTGCGCGAGGGCCTGAGACCCTCCGGCGATCAGGTCACAGAACCACAACATCACGATCAGCATCACGATCACGAAATGACCCGACGCATGTCGCCGCACGATGCGTGGTGGATGCTGATTGGGTGTGGTGCGCTGTGACGTCATAATCGATTCTCCCTTAGGTGATCGTCCTGAAATGAAAAAGCCAGTCGCTTGTCTGTGAGCAACAGGTGTGCCACAAAGCGATGATCCGGCGTTCTTCTTAGTTGATTGTCGGGACTGACTCAGCGGAGTTCGGTGAGAATCCCGTCAGGATATTTATCAGAGCCGACCCTAACGGAACACAAGCGAATAGGCAAGTAAAAATTTCACTGAGTGCCCGTACATTACAGAGCCGGATACTTCGTAAAACAGGATCGGTTGGTCGTGATGACTGTATGGTCTCGGCACCTGCGCGCACAAAAGCGAATGTTCATCCGATTCAAAGCAGGAGATTTCCCTAGGGAGTCTCGTGCCAGGTCGGCGGAGCAGTATCTGAAGCGCTCCACGAGCGGAGAAAGTAGTTGACCGGCCTCGACAGGTACGGTATCAGTGGGCGCGCTGTTCCGGCTGTGATACGTAGTCTCGCGCTCATGCGGGGAGCGTATCGGCCCGGACAGGAAGGGAGTGCTGCCGATATGATGCCGTTGCGTATTGTTCTCCTGGCAGTATGTGCATGCCTGTTGGGCTCAGGGCTTGATTCAGCCTGGGCCGAAGTCCCCGTCGCACAGTCTTCTTCCATTTCTCGTATCGATCTGAAGATCACCGAATGGTTCAGCCAGGGGGAAACCATCTGGAGCCACAACGCGTCGGGACTAGATCCGAACCTGGGAAATCCGAGTTCGAAACTCAAATACAAAGACACCGGCACCAATGTAACTGAGATTAACGGGCAGGTGTCCCTCAAGAACAAGATGTTCGTCCGTGGCGCATTCGGGTATGGAGCCATCGGGGGCGGGCGCCTCACCGATGACGATTTTCTCAGCGCGCAAGGGGCAGCATCCCAAGGGGCCACGGTGAGCGGTGAGCACCGGTTCTCCCGAACCTACAGCGACATCGGCGGGGACAACCTCTGGTACTTGAAAGGTGATATCGGCGCGATCGCGCATACGTTTCAGGACAACAGGGGTACTCTGGGGTTGTTTGCTGGATTGCAGTATTGGCGGGAACGTCATGTAGCCACGGGTGTGACGCAGGCGGAATGTACCACGGCTTCGGCGCCGAGTTCGGAGTTCCGCTGTTCCCCTGTCGGCACGGTCGGGTTTCGCAACCAGGCGGTGATCACGAACACGGTCACCTGGGTCTCCGGACGTCTCGGCGGAGAATTGGAATACAAGGTCGATCCGAGGGTGAGTATCGAGGCCAAGGTTGCGGTGCTCCTCTCATATCTGAACAACGAAGATGTGCATCACCTTCGAACAGACCTGGCCCAGGACCCAAGTTTCAGGATGACCGGTTTCGGCGTAGGGACGGATACGGACCTCAACCTGCGAGTCAGGGTTTGGAATCGCCTCTACCTGACCGGTGGGTATCGCGTCTGGTGGAACAGGGTCGTGGCAGGAGATCAGTGGAAGCTCTATGGCTCTGACGGTTCCACCAGCACCGCATCGCTGACGCAATTCCAGACGCTGAGGCATGGACCGACGGTGGGACTCACCTACACCTTCTAATCGCTGTCCGGCATAATCTGCGTTTTACTCTGGCCTACACCTCCGTCGACATGGCTTACAGGCACATCGTTCGTCTCTTGGTCGGACCGACGAGGTGATGGCTGAGAGCCGGAGACCCCTCGGACGAGCGTTTGGGGCCACGTATGCCTTCGCGCTCACCTCTCTCCGCTCCCGCATCCGTGCGCTTCAGCGTGAGCGGGAGGAGCCGGTTTCTTCCTCGTATTCCGCAAAGAGGCGTTTGGCCTCCGGGTGCAGCAGGTAGGGTTGTCCGTAGGGGATACCGGCCGTGCGAAACAGCGGCGTGAGTTTTTCATTCGGATGCAGATACCCGGCGCGCAGAGGCACCGACCGTTTGGTATGACGGATGAGGGAACAGGGCGTCGGACGAATGGCCGTCAGCCAATCTGCGATGTCCTGGGGGTTCCCGATCGAGGCGGAAAGCAGCAGCAGTCGAGCTTGTCCCGGACAGAAGATCAACGTCTCCTCCCAGACTACACCGCGCTCAGGATCCGCCAGGTATTGCGATTCATCCATGATCACCAGGCCCAGGGTGTCCAAGCGCACGTCGATTTCGCCTCCCGCTGCATCGTACAGGAGGTTTCTCAGGATCTCCGTGGTCATGATGAGCAGGGGGGCCTGGGCATGTTCCCGTCGATCGCCGGTGAGGATTCCCACCTGCCCAGGACCGAACAGGCGTGAGAATTCGGTGAATTTCGTATTGGAGAGTGCCTTGAGCGGCGACGTGTAGATCACGGTGCGGTTGTCCTGCATCGCTCGTTTGGTGGCCTCAATGGCCACATAGGTTTTTCCGCTGCCGGTCGGGACGCTCACGACGACATCGGTTTCTGCTAAGCGGGCCAAGGCTTCAACCTGCCATGCGTCCGGCACGAAGGGCTGCGGTGAGGGAACGCCGAGGCCCGACAACCACTCGTGGAGCGAAACCGGTGGCTCATGGTGGCCGTGCTCCTCGGCCTTGTGCGGGCGCTGGGTAGCTTGAGGCGTCACCGGTCGTGTGTGGGATGTAGCCGGTTTGGGCTTCGGGGCCGGCGCAGCCTGTTCGCGAGTCGTTCGTTCTTCAATGAGCGCCAGGAGATCTGACTCCAGTCCGGGGCGATTCTCTGCCGAGGCTTGAAGCAGTAGATCGATGAGCTTTCGTTTGCCGGAGCGGAAATGTCGGCTGATCCGTCCCCGCGCTAGGCGGTGGAGCAGCGCGACCGGTTGCTGCAGCAGCAGTGCTTCAAGTTCGTGCGTCGTCATGAGAACCCCGTGACGCGTGAAACGCGAAGGGGAAGGCGCATGAACCGTCGCGAACAGATGTGCGGGAACGACGTTTCAGGAACGACGAACGACCTCATGGCAGTTCCTCCAGCACGCCCCGACGCATCGCGGCAATGGCCTTCTCGGCTGACTCCGCCAGCGAAGGGTGGGTGCTTTTCAGCGTTTTGAGTTGGGACAAAAATTCGATCGTGCGAGCGAACAGTCGGAACATGTCGCCTTCCGCCATGGTAGTCAATCGAGCGAGACCGATCCAGGTGAGTGTCTGATCCGCGACCCAGCGTTCCGTCAGCGCGGCCACATCAGCGCGCAACATGGGGGGGGATTCATGCGGGGCGAGGCTTTCCGCCAGCTTGCGGACTTGGAACAGCAGGGTGACCAGTCCCGCGCTGCCGCGAGGGAAGGAGCCGGGGCGATCGTCGTCATGCGCAATACTGGCCATCACGGCAGCCAGCAAGGCTGGTTCAATGGCGCCGAAGGCCTCTGCACGGATCAGCTCGGTAATGAGCAGTGAGTGATCGATGCGGATCAGCCGCGCCCACTCTCCGTCCGCTGTGAGTTGCGCCTGGGCGTTGAGGTACCCGAACCGTTCCAGGACATCGATCCGTTCCTGGAAACGATGCCACAAGCTGGTTTGCAGCGCCTGAATCGATTTCATATGTCGTTGGATGTCCTGTCGCACCCGCGAGGCGCGCGGAAAATCGCGTTGGCAGGCTTGACGCGAGGGGCAGGTGGGGCAAGCGAAGTCGCCGAGGGTTTGCACGATGGAACTATCGAGCGGCGTTTCTTCATTCTGGTGCGTCAGGATGGGGAGGATCGGCAGCCTCGGCGGAAGATCGGCGAGGTGATGCGTCAACTGGTCCAGGGACGGCGGGGTACACCAGGGATACGCCGAGGTTTCTTCACACTCGAACGTGCGATCGAAGACTTGGGTGACGATAGAGGCAGGGCATTCGTTCAGTGAGCCGCCTTCCCGTAGGAGGGTGACCATCGGTGCATGTTGTCCCTTGCTGCGATATTGACGAAGGATGATGCCGCGTCCTCGCACCAGCCCCACCACGCGCCCCGGGGTAAGAAAGTGCATTCGGGCTGCGACCTCGGGCGATTCCTGCCTGGCGAACGGGCTGCGGGGTTTTTTCCGTTTACGCGCCTGTTCGAACACGTGCCATTGCGTAATCCAGTCTGAGCAGACGCGCGGGCCGAACGGTTCCATTTCCGCTCGCAGGCCGTCAAGCTTGGTTTCGAGCACCGCTGTGCGTTGATTCAGCTGAAATTGGGCGAAGCTCTTCGCGAGGATCGATTGAATCTGTTCGCGCGGGTGCGCCTTGAGCAGATTCAAGACCATCGGATAGGTGATCACGAATTGACTGTGAATCGCTTCCGGCTGTCCGGTGAGCCCCTTGGTCAGGACCGTGAGATCGATATAGGGAGACGGGGTGATGACCGCGAATCCCACGAGGTCTTTTCCACGGCGGCCGGCGCGGCCGGCCAGCTGTTGAATTTCACTCGCGGTGAGGTCGGTAAAATCGCGCGCTTTGCGGATGCTGGATTGCGTCACAACGACGGTGCGGGCGGGAAAATCCACGCCGGCTGCCAGGGTGGTGGTGGCGAAGACCGCATCGAGCGATCCGGTACGCATCAATTCTTCCACGGCGATTTTCCAAGACGGCAAGTGCCCAGCATGGTGCGCGGCCACGCCGATGCGTTGCACCGTGTCGATCAACGGATGTTCCGCAATGCTGGGATATTGTTCGACGACCTGTGCCAGGACGCGGGCGATCTGTTCTTGTTGGGATTTCGGCAGCGTGACCTGGCTACGCTCGAACGATTGCATCGCTTCGTCGCAGGCCCGTCTCGAGGTGAGAAAGATGATCGCAGGAGTGAGGTGTCGTTGGCGGAGGGTCGCGACGAGATCAACCGGATGGATCGACGGCGGCATGCAGTTTCATTCCCTTTGAAATGACCACCAATCCGGAATCGGTGACTTTGAAACGTTGACGATCCGCGACCCGGTCGAATCCGATCACGGTTTTGGGCGGGATGATGACATCTTTATCGATGATCGCGCGGCGGATCCGGGCGTGTTCACCGATGACCACGTTTTCCATCACGACCGACTCGCGGACGTCGGCATGATCATGGACCCGGACATGGGGCGACAACACGGAGTTTTGGACGCGCCCGCCGGAAATGATGCAGCCTCCGCACACGATCGAGTCCAGGGCCACGCCCATGCGGCCGCCCTGAAAATCCTGGGCGAAGACGAACTTGGCGGGGGGGAATTGTCCCTGGTAGGTGCGGATGGGCCAATGCTGGTCGTACAAATTGAACTGCGGGTCGACCGACACGAGGTCCATATTGGCTTCCCAATACGCGTCGAGCGTGCCGATGTCCCGCCAATAGTTCACGGCTTTTTTGTTCTCGTCCTGAAATTTGTAGGCGTAGACCCGGCATTCGTTGATCATGCGCGGAATAATGTTTTTGCCGAAATCGTGCTTCGTGCCTTCCTTGGCGTCGCGGATCAATTGTTCGCGGACGACATCGGTGCGGAACAAATAGATGCCCATGGAGACGAAGGCCTGAGTCGGATCGCCGGGAATGTGCATCGGATGCTCGGGCTTTTCGTCGAAGCTCAAAATGCGCCGATCTTCGTCCACCGCGATCACGCCGAACCGGTGGGCGTCTGCCAGCGGGGTTTCGATTGCGCCGACGATGGCATCCGCCTGTTTTTCGATCAGGAGGTTGTACATGTCGGCGTAGTTCATCTTGTAGATGTGATCGCCGGCCAGCACCAGAAGAAACTCGGGGTGGTCGTTGTCGAGCAGGAACAGGTTCTGATAGACCGCATCCGCCGTGCCGCGATACCACTCTTCGCTGATGCGCTGTTGGGGCGGAACCGAGACGATGTATTCGCCGAGCTCGGGATTGAGAATATTCCATCCCGTCCGGATATGGCGGTCGAGGGAATGTGATTTGTACTGAATCAGCACGGCCATCTGTCGCAGGCCGGAGTTCAGACAATTACTCAGGGTGAAATCGATGATGCGATATTTTCCGCCGAAGGGAACGGCAGGCTTTGCGCGTTGGTCTGTGAGCGGCTGGAGGCGTTCGCCCTTTCCGCCTGCCAGGACCATCGTGAAGATTTTCGCCATAGCGTGGCCGATTGTAGCAGGACGAACGAGGAATAGAAAGGATGCAGAATGATTGACTTCAACTCGATCTCGGTCGATACTACGATTCAACGCGCAACCCCGACTTCAGGTCGGGCTCACGATGAAGGAGCGGACATGAAGAAGCAAAATGCCCGTCCGGTGGTCATGAAACCTGCGATCGAGGCGGCCAATCCGATGATGGAAATGGTGTGGCGACTCGAGCGATTGGAGCGACAGGTGCAGCGCCTGTCGGAACTCGTCAGAAATCATGCCGAGGACAACGACCGGCTCGTGCGGATCGTGGCGGAAGACCGCGACGTGATCCGGCGCGAACTCTTGCGGAAACACGAACATCGCGTGCGGGTGCGAAAACACCTGCGCGACGTGAGTTCCAAAGTCGGCGTTGAGCAGTAAGCCGTGACCGTCGACGCGACGGTGTGAATTCTGCCTTCGATGGCCAACTTTTCCATCCCTCCCGTCATCGCGCCCACTCCAGCGAGTGTTTCCGTACCGCCGACGATCGAGATTCACGGGATCGTGCGCCGCCACGGGGCGGTCACGGCCGTGGACCGGGTCAGTTTCGAAGTGCGCCGAGGCGAATTCTTTTCCATCCTGGGCCCCAGCGGCGCGGGGAAAACGTCGATACTGCGCATGTTGGCTGGGTTCGAAGACCCCGACGAAGGCGACCTGCGGATCGAGGGACGGTCCATAGTAGGGGTCCCGCCTAACCGCCGGCCGGTCAACCTCGTGTTTCAGTCCTACGCGCTGTTTCCTCATCTCACCGTCATCGACAATGTGGCGTTCGGTTTGAAGATGCGACGGATGCCCGTGAAGCAGATTGAGGAACAGGTCCGGCAGGCGCTTACCATGGTTAAGCTGCTCGGTAAGGAAGCGCGCATGCCCGGGCAATTGTCGGGAGGTGAACAACAGCGGGTAGCGCTCGCCAGGGCGCTGGTCAACAAACCGGCGGTCGTGTTGCTCGACGAGCCGCTGGCGGCGTTGGATCAGCAGCTCCGCCAGGCGATGCAAGTCGAGCTGAAATCCATCCAGGAACAGGCCGGGCTGACCTGCATCTGCGTCACACATCATCAGGAGGAAGCCATGATGATGTCGGATCGTATCGCGGTCATGCATCAAGGGCGCATGTGGCAGGTGGGTAGTCCGCGCGAGGTGTATGCGAAGCCCAAGAGCCTGTTTGTCTCGCGTTTTCTGGGGGTGTCGAACGAGTTGCCCGGCCGATTGGGAGCGCGCGTGGGTGAAGAGCGGCTCTTTCATCCCTCCGAGACCGAACTGCCCTCGTTTGTGTTGTGTGTTCAGGATGGGGAACCGGTGGGTCGCCCCGCCACGTTGTCGCTTCGCCCCGAAGTCCTCCGCATGTCCGCTGAGCGGCCGGCTTCTCCCGGTCCCATGCTACCCGGTCGCGTTGAAAAGATTCTCTTTGCGGGAAGTGATACGAAGTATCTGGTGCGAGTCGGCCGCGAGAGCCTCTGGGAGGCGAGGACGAGCGGAACGGCGACACCCTCCTTCACGTTGGGGGAAGGCATTTTCCTCCAGTGGCACTCCTCCGACGGGCAATTGTTCTTCGAGTGAGCATGCAGACACACGACGCTCGAATGCCTTCCTCGAAGCCGCGAAGTTCATGCCTTTCCTGTTGGCTGGCCGCTCCAGGTTTGGTCTGGATGGCCCTGTTTTTTCTCGTTCCGCTCGGGTTGGTCTTTGCCATCAGTTTTGCGTCGCGCGGCACGTATGGCGGCATCGTGTGGGAGTTCACCACGGCGAATTATGGCGATCTCCTGCATCCGCTCTACGGCAAGATTGTGGCGCAGTCGCTCTGGTATGCGTCGCTCACCACGGCTGGCTGTTTCGTGCTGGGGTTTCCACTAGCCTACGTGATTGCCAGGAGTCCGGCCCGCTGGCAACCGCTGCTGCTGCTCCTGGTGATGTTGCCGTTCTGGACGAACTTTCTCGTGCGCACCTATGCCTGGATGATCCTCCTGCGGCATGACGGTTTGATCAATAGCGTCTTGCTGTCTCTGGGGCTTGTTACGGCTCCGCTGGAGTTGCTCTATACGCCGACGGCAGTCGTGATCGGACTGGTCTATGGGTACCTGCCGTTTATGGTGCTACCCCTGTATGTGGCGGTCGAGAGATTGGATCCGGTTCTGGTGGAAGCTGCGTGGGATCTCTATGCGTCCCGCTGGGCCGTGTTCTCACGAGTGGTGGTGCCGTTGACGATGCCCGGCATCGTCGGGGGATGCGTGCTGGTGTTCATTCCGTCCATCGGTTCGTTTATCACGCCGGACCTGCTGGGCGGGGCGCGCAGCATGATGATCGGCAATCTCATTCAACACGAGTATCTCGTGGTGCGCGACTGGCCGTTGGGCTCCGCCGTGTCGTTTGTTTTGATGGCGGTCGTCATGGCTGCGGTCCTGTTGTACTACCGCTACTCCGACCGATCGGCCGGTCCGGTGGAGGGGTGATGAGGCGCAACGCGATGGGATTACATGCGGTTGGCCTGCTGGCCATCCTTTTTCTGTACGGACCCATCCTGATCCTCGTGCTTTACTCATTTAATGCCGCCCATCTTTCCATGGCCTGGCGGGGAACGACGCTGAAGTGGTATGCCGCCCTTCTGCACGATGAGGCGCTGCTTGAAGCGACGGCCAACAGTCTGGTGATCGCCGTGGTGTCGACCATCGGCGCGACCGGCTTGGGCGGTCTGTTGGCAGTCGGGATGGAGGGCATGCCGCGCCGTCGTCAACAGCTCCTCGAGGGCTCTCTGGTGTTGCCCCTCGTGATTCCTGAGGTGATGATGGGTGTGGCGTTGATGTTGCTTTTCGTGATGGTCAAGATGCCCCTCGGGATCACCACCGTTATTCTTGGGCACATCGTGTTCAACATTCCGCTGGTGACGATCATGATCCGGACGCGGTTGCGCAAACTCGATCCGGCCTTGCGCGAGGCCGCGGCAGATCTGGGCGCCGATGCCTGGCAGATTTTCCGATACGTCACGTTTCCGCTCCTGCGCCCGGCCATCTGGGGGGCAGTTCTGGTGGCCTTCACCGTGTCACTCGATGACTTTCTCGTCACCTTTTTTACGGCGGGGCCCGGCGCGACCACCTTGCCCCTGAAGGTCTATTCGATGATCAAGTCCGGCGTGACGCCTGAAATCAACGCGTTGTCGGCGTTGTTGTTGCTGGTCTCGATGGGATGCGTGGCTCTCTCGCTCCATCTGCAGCGCCGCGAGGTGTGAGTGGTGATGTGGCTCCGGCGTGTCTTCAGCGGCGTGGGACTCCTGGTCCTGGTCGGTCAGCTGTTGGGCTGTGGCCAAGGTGTGGGGGGCGAGTCCGGCGAAGCGAGACCGGTCCTGCACTACTTTACCTGGTCGGACTATGTCGGGCCTGACCTCATCGCGGAGTTTGAACGACGGGAGCAGGTGAAGGTCGTCATCGACACCTTCAGCAGCAATGAAGAGTTGTTGGCCAAGCTTCAAAGCGGCGCCACCGGCTACGATGTGGCGGTCCCATCGGATTTCATGGTGGCGATCATGATTCAACAGGGGCTGCTGCAGGAGTTGGACACCACGGGCATGCCCAACGCCTCGCTGCTGGAGCCACATCTCCAGGCGTTGCCGTTTGATCCGGAGCGGCGGTTTTCAGTGCCGTATCTATGGGGCACGGTGGGGATCGGCTACGATTCCGCCGTG
>JAEURX010000059.1 GCA_016788885.1 Nitrospira sp.
GGATGGCCAACACCAGGTGCTCGGTGCCCAGGTAATCGTTCTGATGGCGCTCGGCTTCTTCACGTGCCAGGATGATGATCTTGCGACCCTTGTCCGTGAACCGTTCGAACATCCCGCCTCCTTATGGTGATGGGGTCTGTATAGAGAAGCCTTAGCTGAGTGATGTGATGCAAATCAAAGGCTCACACACTGCGATGATGTGATTCTAACTACCGCAGTATGGGGTGTCAAGGTATTGAGCGAATCGTGAAAGGCGCGCTAGGACTGTCGAATCGCACGCGCATGCGATCGCGAAATAGTCCTCCTCGCGGTGCCCGTGTTTGACAGTAAAAGAATCATCTCGATACAATCCCGCACCGTTCAACCGGCTCCTCACCTCAGTGTCCCGCGGTCTCATGTATGAAAAGCAAAAGCATCGGTATCCTCACGAAACCAAAATTTCCCGAAGTGAAATCGACTGTGCAGGCCGTGGTCACCTGGCTGCGTTCCCGGAGCATCGACGTGTTGCTGGATACGACTGCGACCGCCCTCCTCGGTGAACCAGGTGGCTTTCAAAAAACGCAACTGGCCAGCAAGGCCGATGTGCTCCTGGTTCTCGGCGGCGACGGGACCATGCTGAATGCAGCCCGTTTGGCCGGCGAGCGTGGCATTCCCATTCTTGGGGTGAATATGGGGGGGCTCGGATTTCTGACCGAAGTCGTCCTAGAGAATTTGTATCCGTCCCTTGAGCGCGTGTTTGCCAATGATTTTGTGCTCGAAGAACGCCTGATGCTGAAAACCCACGTGCATCGGCACGGCGAAACGGTGGCGCGTGGGGTGGTCCTGAATGATGTGGTCGTCAGCAAGGGGACGCTTGCCCGGATGATCGAGTTGAAGATTGCCATTCAAGGGCAATTTGTCACGAATTTGCGCGGCGATGGTTTGATCGTGAGCACGCCGACAGGCTCGACAGCCTACTCACTGTCCGCCGGTGGACCGATCATTAATCCGGCCGTCTCGTCGTTGATTCTGACGCCGGTCTGTCCCCACACCCTGACACATCGTCCCTTGATCGTGCCTGCCACCGCGCAGATTGAAATCATCCTGACCAGTAAGGACGACGGGGCGATGGCCACCCTGGACGGCCAAGTCGGCGTGGCCTTGACGCAGGGGGATACGGTCGAACTTCACGCTTCCGAAAATCTGACCAGACTGATTCGATTTCCGGAGAGCAGTTATTACGAGGTGTTGCGGGAAAAACTGAAGTGGGGAGATGGATGAGGAAACGGCGGGCGCGCTATGCGCGCCCGCGTTCGATCTGAGCCAACATGTCCGCGTTCGACGCAAACTTGAATTCCCCAATGGCATCCGGCGAACCGGCATGGCTCTTCTCAACGGCATCCAGCACTTTAAGGCTTTCCAGATCCACCGGCTTGCTCTTTCGTTCCTTCAACAAGCCCTGTAGCTTCGCAACCACGTCCCCTGCTCCGGGACGTCGTTGCCCGGTCTTAGTTGCCAGGTAACGCGCCATCACTTCCGCACACCAGTCTCCGTCACGCTTGGCAATCCCGACGAGTCCCTCGCTGGCCTTTCTCGCCCATCCGGCCAGAAATACGCCATCCACGACCTGACCGGACTTTTCATCATAGGCCTGGAACAATGAATCGTCCGGATCATTGCCGGTCTTGGTCGGATTCGTGACATAGACGCCGTTCTTGTACGGGAGTCCCACCGTGTCATCGACCCGGTCGCCGACGGCGAATACGACGCTGTCGACAGGGAATTCATAGTACTGTTTGAGGCCAACTGCGGCCGTATCGTCGCCTTTCGGCTCCAGTTTGTTTTCTTCCATCTCCAGCGCCCGCACCCGGTTGTTGCCGTCCACGAGCACCCGCTTGGGAGAGGCGAGAAAACGAAAGCCCATTTTTGAGGGGCTATCCGTCTGCTCACACTTGGTGAACTCGGCGGTCAGGCTTGCCAGCACTTCATCCGCATTTTGTCCGACGGCGGCAAGCCGTTCCTTGATGCGGGCGAATTCCTTGGCGATGCCCTCGTGATCCATGTTTGAGCAGACCGCGCGAATTTCTTTGGGATTGTACTTGCGCTCCACCGGGCCGCGGCGGGCGATAGCCGTGACGCGTTCGACTTTTTTGTAACGAATCAACCAATGGGCGATATCGACCATCACGTCGCCGACGCCGATGATGGCGACATGTTTGCCCATATCGAACGGCCGATCGCCGAATCCTGGCAAGCGATTGAAGTGGTAGACGACGTCTTTGGCGTGGAAGACACCCTTGGCGGAATCACCTTCGACACCGATGGCTTTCGTGCCCTGGGCGCCGATCGAGAACGCGATCGCACTGGCCCCCAAGCCTCGCAGCTCGTCAACGGACAGGTCTTTCCCTTGCCCGACGGAGACGTTTCCGAAGTAGTGCACATTGGGTTGTTCGAGCATGTCCCAATATTGCTTTTTCAAGCCGCCCCGCAATTTGAGCTTGCTGGGGAAAATCCCATACTCCGCCAACCCGCCGAACTTGATGTCGCGATTGAGGATGATGACCTCATGACCGGCATCAGCCATGTTCTTGGCTAGGGCCATTCCGGCAGGGCCTGCGCCCACGACGATGACTACATGTCCGCTTGTCTCGGAACCGGTTGCACTCATTATCTACCCTTCAATGTATATCGATAATAGTAACGCGTGATGACCTTCGACCGTCGGACGGCCAAAGAACCCAAAATTTTTGGCACGGTAGCACAGGGGTCGTCGGGCTGTCAAAATCACGCATGGCACCCACGAGCCCCTGGGCCGACCAATGTCGAGGCCGGATGACGATCCGTCCCGGCTTCTACCCGCCTGCACTCCCGACCGGCCCGCCGGCCTGGGTCATCCGCCACGGATCCAGGAGTTGCGAGAGTCGCTTCTCCGGCAACACGTTCTGCTCCCGGGCCACTTCTCGAACGGTCTTCCCCGATTTGTAGGCATCCTTGGCCAGCTTTGCGGCCGCTTCGTACCCGATCACAGGGGCGAGTGCCGTACACATGGCCAGGCTTTCTTCAATGAGGCTCTTGCAGCGCTCTTCGTTCGCTTTGATGCCACCGATGCACTTCACGGCAAAATTTGTCGATGCGGTTGCGAGGAGTTCGATGGACTGCAGCAGGTTGTAGGCCATCACAGGCAGCATCACGATCAATTCGAAATTGGCGGCCTGGCCGCCGACGGTGACGGTGACATCGTTTCCGATGACCTGGGCGCAGACCATGGTGACGGACTCTGCAATGACCGGATTGACCTTGCCGGGCATGATGGATGAGCCGGGCTGTGTCTCGGGAAGATTGATTTCCCCGAGTCCGCAGCGCGGTCCGGAGCCGAGCCAACGAATGTCGTTGGCGATCTTCATCAGGCTGACGGCCAGGGTGCGGAGTTCTCCGCTGGCTTCAACCAGGGAATCCTGTGCCGACTGACCTTCAAAGTGGTTGACCGCTTCCTTGAAACTGCAGCTGGTTTCCTTTGAAATGATAGCCATGACCTTGGAGGCGAATTTCGGATGGCAGTTCAGACCGGTGCCGACCGCGGTGCCGCCGAGGGCGACTTCGCTGAGCGCTGCCTGTGCCCGTTTCATCCGTGCGATGCCCAACTCAATCTGTCTGGCATAGCCTCCGAATTCCTGTCCCAATCGGACCGGTGTCGCGTCCTGTAAATGGGTGCGTCCGATTTTCACGATCTTGTCGAATTCGCGGGCCTTGTTCTTGAGTGATTTATGGAGTTCGGTCAGCGCGGGGATCAGCTGCCGTTCGATCGTTTCGGATGCCGCGATGTGAATGGCCGTCGGAATCACGTCATTGCTCGACTGTCCCAGGTTCACATGATCGTTCGGGTGGACCAACTTGCTGCCTCTGGCACCTCCGAGCAGTTCCGTCGCGCGATTGGAAATGACTTCGTTGGTGTTCATGTTTGTCGACGTACCGGAACCGGTTTGGAAAATATCCACCGGAAATTCCGCATCGAGCCGACCGTCAACCACTTCGGTCGCAGCCCGCACGATGGCGTCCGCCGGCTTTTTATCGAGCAGTTTGAGCGAATGATTGACCGAGGCCGCGGCGCGTTTGATCAAGCCCATGGCTCGGATCATGGAGCGCGGAATGCGCAGTGAACTGATCGGGAAGTTTTCGATCGCGCGGGCCGTTTGCACGCCATAGTACGCATTGGATGGAACCGGCAGTTCCCCCATGGTGTCGCGCTCGATGCGCGTGGCTGTCGTCAGGGATGGCGTGTTGTCGGACGTGCGTGACGCTTTCTTCATCGTCGGATCTCCTCGAATGGCTGGCGGTTAACGTGCTGGAACCGCGCATATTAAACGCTCCTCCTGCGGAAGCACAAGCATCGGCTGCTACCAGATCAGGGCATCCGCGGTGACGTCGTTGCGGGTTGGATGGAGACTGCCGGATGAGCAGCGGGGCGTGGTGGTCACAAAAAGAAAAGGCCCGCGCATGCGCGGGCCTTGCTTCACAGACCTCGGTCGATCGATCAGGCGATCTTCACCTCGATCTGTTTGGGTTTTGCCTTTTCCGATTTCGGGAGATGCAGATGCAGGATGCCGTCGGCATACTCCGCCTTCACCTTGCTCTCATCGACCGAGTCGGGTAGCGTGAACGTCCGGACAAATCGGCCGTACGACCGTTCGATCCGATGATACTTCTTCCCCTTTTCGTCCTTTTCCTGTTTGCGCTCCCCTTGGATAGTGAGCACACTGTCCTCGACCGTCACCTTCACATCTTCCCGCTTCACTTCAGGAAGCTCCGCCTTGATCGCATATTCGGCTTCGCTCTCGCTGATGTCCACGGTCGGCGTCCAGTCCGCCACCGTCATGACTTCCTTTCCCTGCCCGACGCTCCCGCCGTTCGCCGGCCGAGACACCATCCGATTCAACCGGTCGGACATGTCCTGCAACTCCCGAAACGGATCCCAACGTACGATAGCCATGATGCCTCCTCCTTGTGTGTATGGATGGTCGATTTTCCCTTGCGACATCCTACTTACAAGTAGTGAGGTAATCCCCTGCGCATTGAAGTCAAGCGCATCCTGGACAGAGGAATGTTCCATCCAGGGCCTTGACATTAGGGGGGCCGGCATTATTTAGTAGCCCCCTTCATAGAGGAGACGATCGCCATGTTGGAATTCATATCCTATGCGTTGCTCGGCGGTATCATGTTTGTCACGTCGGTCGTGGTCTGGTGGTTTATCGGTCGCACCGAGTAGATCCCGTTGCCCTACCGCCGGTCGATTGGGACGTAGTGCCGGTTGTGTTCGCCGGAGTAAATCTGGTCTGGCCGGTACAGTTTGTTCTCCCGCAACTGCTCCAACCAGTGCGCCAGCCACCCGCTGACCCGCGCCATCGCAAACAGCGGGGTGAAGAGGTCGACTTCGATTCCCATCTTGTCGTAGATGATGCCTGAGTAGAAGTCGACGTTGGGGTAGATGCCCTTGTCCTTCAGGTGTTCTCCCGCCAATTGCTCCACGGCCACCGCGACTTCATAGAGCGGAGAGGTGCCGCAGACATTGAACAACCGCATGCAAAGATCCTGTAGGACGGTTGCGCGCGGATCTTTCACTTTGTAGACCCGGTGCCCGAATCCCATGAGTTTGTTCTTGCCCTGAAGCCGTGCGTCGACCGCTGCCTTGGCCTGGGCCGGGGTGCCGATCTCCCGCAACATCATGACCACTTCCTCGTTGGCGCCACCGTGCAAGGGGCCCTTCAAGGCGCCGATCGAAGACGCCACCACCGTATACGGATCGGCCAGGGTCGAGGCCGTCACCATGCCGGCAAAGGTGGAGGCATTCATGGTGTGCTCGGCGTGCAGGATCAAACAGTCGTCAAACACTTCGCTCCAGAGCGGATGGGGAACATTTTCCGTCAGCATGTAGAGAAAGTTGTCGGAAAAGGCCAGATCATCCCGCGGGGGAATGTATTCGTCTCCGCGCCGCAACCGGGCCCAAGCGGCCACGATCGTAGGCAGTTTGGCGATCAGCCGTACTGCGGACCAATAGTTGTTCGCCACATCTTTGACGTTGCGTCCAGGATAAAACATCCCCAGTGCCGCGACGGCCGCCTGCAGCGCATCCATGGGATGGCCGTGTTCCGGCATGACCTTCAGCAGATCCACAATGCGAAACTTGATCCGGCGATGGTGCGTGACGTCGTTCACCCACTGCGTCAGCTCGGTGGCATTCGGCAATCGGCCGAACAACAGCAAGTAACTGGTTTCGAGGAAGGACGAGTGCTGACAGAGTTCCTCGACGCGGATGCCACGGTATTCAAGAAGTCCTCGCGTCCCGTCGACATCACTGATTGCCGATTTCGCAGCGGGAACGCCGGCTAGTCCCGGCATAAAGTCATGGGGCATAGACTCTCTCCTCTCTCCATTAGGACATAGGGCCCGATCTGAGTCGGCTGTGGGCGGTGTCAGGGAACATGCGCCTGTCCCGGCTCGACCGATGGATGCCGACTCGGTGTCAGCTTACCATGATCGCAACGATCGACCCAGCGGTCACCTTGAATTGATGAGACGCGGTTGGCATACTACCGCACAATGATCGTGACGATCGAACAAGGGGAAACTCGTGGGGCGGTTGGCACGTATCCTGGTGGGACTTGGGCTTCTAGGCGCCGCGGCGGCGGCCCTGTGGGTTCTTGTCGGTGAACGCCCGGTCGAACAGTCGGGGGCGGTATTTTCATCGGGCTCGCAACGGGTCGGACGCAACGCGCTGAGTCACGGAGGACCGGTCGACGATCCTATATCGGGACGTCGGTCGACATCCCGGCGCGATGGGACTCCCGATCCCTACTCCAACATCACAACGAGGTGAGCATGAGCTGGGGTTACTGGCTGCCGTTCGTGTTGTTGACCATCTGTCGTGTGGCGTCTCCTGCGTGGGCCGATGACGACCAGATGTTTTTTGCGGTCGTCAGCGCTGTGCCAAAAGATAAGACGCGTGTTTCTGCGAAAGTGTTGTCGGACGGAGCCGTTTCCGATCTGAAACTCATCCCGGGCGATGCGGTCGTGGGAAATCCGGTGTGGCGTACCTTGGAAGTCTGTCATGCGCTGAAGATTGAGGGGGTGAGAATCGCGGAAGGCCTGAAGGTGCTCTCGGCCAAGGTACTCGATGCCAGCATGCTGCCGATGGCGCTGCAGGGGTATGCGGGGGATTGTCTGATCAAGAAGGCTGTGGAGATTGCGCCGTTGGCAGATTGAGGCGAATTATGATGCACACGCGGGGCAGATGGTCGGCTCCTCGTCCGCGTCACACTCGTCTGCGGTGAGTGGAAACATTTGCTCACAGACCCGGCAGGTGCGGATTTCGAAGTAGGCCACGCCCTTTTCGTCGATCTCCGTCGGTAACAACAATTCAAGCGGATCGTATCCCAGGCGGGCGTCGTCGTCGAATCGAATGACCGCCAAGCGGTCGTTGAAGACCTCGAACGTGGCTTCCGTACCCTTTCGTTCCAACCGGTGCCCCACGACGAAGACCGGTTGCCCCTTACGTTTGGTCCGGAGGTCTTTCAAGGTGCGCTGCTTGGCGGTGGCGCAGGAGAATTTGCCGGTCTGGTCGCTGGTGTCGGTTCCGAAGGTTGGCATGGAAGTTGGGTCTCGTTTCGAAGTTGATTGCCTGCGTCCATGTAACACAGGAGAAAAATTAGCGTCAAGGGAACCCCGAAGGAAGGAGTGCGAAGAAGCCTATGGCGGAGATCACGATTTATCAGAAGCCCACCTGTTCAACCTGCCGGGAGGCCGTGCGATTGGTGCGGGAAAGCGGCCAGCCGTTCACCGCGATCAATTATTACGAGAAGCCGTTTACAAAGAGCCAGCTGCAGGCCCTGCTGAAAAAGGCCGGACTGTCCGCACGCGATATCTTGCGCACGAAAGAAGATCTGTACAAATCGCTGAAGCTGTCCGACCCTGCTCTGAGTCAGGACCAACTACTGGACCACATGGTGGCCCACCCCGATCTGATCCAGCGGCCGATCGTAGAAAAAGGCGACACGGTGATGTTGGCGCGTCCGGCCGAGACGGTCAGCAAACTTCTGTAAGGCAGAAACGAAAGGGGGCAGTGATGGTGGCCTACAGCTCGGCAGATCGGGTGTCGTTCTTGGGGCGAGTGCTCCAACGCCTCAATCTCCGCTTTCCGTCCCTCTTTCTGCTGTTCGCCGTGCTCACCGTCGTGGATTTCATCGTGCCTGATGTGATTCCCCTGGCGGATGAAATCGGACTCGCGTTGCTGACGGTACTGTTCGGCATGTGGAAAGAGCGCCGCATCTTGCGCTCGAATGCCGGCGGTCGCGGGACCCGATGATGCGCGAGCTCAATGCTGAGGTGAAGTCGTCGTGGGAGCGGACAAGGCGCGCGGTTCGTACGAACGGGGCTACGAATGGTCCAGATGTCCGAAGCGCAGTTTGCCGACGGAGGGGTCGATCCACACCTTGAGATCCCCGGAGAGGACATGCAAGAGCGTCTCCCCCACCAGCTGACGTCGCCACCCGCGTAACACGGGAATATCCAGCTCTTCTACGGGTGAGACACGCTCGACGAGTGCTTGTAGATCGCCGGTGGTGGCGATCATGGTCGGCGCGATGTTTTCCATCGCCGCGCGGGATTTCAGCACCGCCTGCAAGAGTTCCAGGACACCGGTGGATTCGGGGTCCGGCTTGCGGTCGCGCGGGACGTCCGGCCATTCGGACTCAGGACGGGCCAGCGCTTGCTGCATGGTGGTCAGCAGAGCCTGTCCGTTGCGTTCCACCTCTGAGGAGTACATGCCGCGCATGCCCCGGAGTTGCTCGAGCGTCCGCGGCGTCTGCCGCGCCAATTGAACCAACACCTCATCGCGCATCACCCGGCCCCGAGGCACATTGCGGCGTCGTGCCTCCCCTTCCCGCCAGGCGGCGAGGTCGCGCAGGACCCCCGCGGCGCGCGGTTTGAGACTATCCCATCCGCGAATGCGCTGATACCGTTCCTGCGGGTCTCGCGCCTGCGCGCCCAGCGATACCTCTAAGCGGGAAAATTCCTCATCCACCCACTGGAGGCGACCCATCACGGAGAGTTTCTGGCGCAGGTGCCGATGAATGGGCAGGAGAAACGTCACGTCGTCCAGCGCGTAGACGAGTTGATCTTGGCTCAGCGGGCGTTGACTCCAATTGGTAAAGGTATGGGCCTTGTCGAGTTTGACCCCCTGTACCCGCTGCACCAAATTGGCATAGGCGGTTTGCGCACCATACCCGACCATGGCGGCGGCGATCTGCGTGTCGAAAAACGGTTTCGGCAATCGACCCGCATGGTGGGCGAACAGCTCAAGGTCCTGCCTTCCGGCATGAAGGACCTTCTCGATACGCGCTTCGCACACGAGGTCCCAAAACCGGGCCATCGGGGCTCCGCCCTGTACAGCGGGAAAATCAATGACCGCAGCCACACCGTCCGCCGCGACTTGGATCAGTTCCAGGCGCGGGATGAAATGATCTTCTCCCATGAACTCGGTATCGATCGCGATCACCGGGCTGTCTGCCAGGCGGTCGCAGAGCGCGTCGAGCATCTCGTGGGACGTAATGAAGGTCTGGTTCGGGTCCACTGTGGCCATGGGTTACTCGGTGGGCCGATATTCTCCGCGCGAAATCGGTGGTTCGGTGTTGCTCAGGCTGAGGTATTCTTTAAGAAATTGATATGCTTCCAGAATCCGTCGGAGTTCCGGTTCGGAACTGCGGTCGCCGTTGCGGGCATCAGGGTGTAGTTCTTTCGCACGTTGCCTGAACGCCGTGGTGACGTCAGCGAGCGGGGTTCCGAACTCCAGCCCCAGCAGTTGATAGGCATCGCAGGCGTTGGTGACCTCCCCGCTCGTGCTTGTGGCGCTCCCCTCTCCTCCGGTGTTCTTGAGAAAGTCTGCCAGGTTGATTTTGCGCCGGCGTCGCCGCGGACGTTCGCGGATCTCGCTGTCGAGTTCATCCCAGCGGTCTTCGACAAATTCCAACCTGGACTCCAAGCGGGCAGCGCCGGAGACGTCGCTCACATGCTCCAGTTCCTCTTCGATTTGTCCCAGGGACCGTTCCACCTCTTCGAGCGCCGGTTCGATGCGGAAATAGCTGTCGACCCGCTCCTGCATCATAAAATCGACGGCAAACTCCATGCTGTCCACATTCTTGGCGCGCAGCATCCCGATCCGTCGCCGCATGCCTCGCTGATATTTGAACAAGCGATTGGTAGAGAAGGCCACAAGTCCTCGTCAGGCGCGACCTCGCGAGCGTGCGGCAAGGTCGTCCGCATCTTAGCACAACCGTTTGTACGGGAATAAGAGTGGCGTGTGCAAGCCGAATGGCATTGCGCGGCATTAGAGAAACCAGAACCACAGGGCTGCGGTGATCGTGGGAGGCAGTGCAGCCAGAAACAGTCGAAACGGATGTAGGGTCTGCTCCTCGAGGTGAGGTCGAAGGATGGCGGCCCCGGCGGGATTAGGCGCGTTGGCGATGATGGTCAGTCCCCCACCGGTGACGGCGCCTGCTACCAGGGCATATTTGAACGCATCCGATAAGCCCTCGACCAAGGAGCCGAGGTATGTGAGGGCGGCGTTATCGGTGAATGCCGTGAGGATGGTCGCTCCCACGAACACCGCTTCCGGTCCCATGGACAATAACACCGGTTGCAGCCACCATTGTTGTTGCCCGCCCAGCACGACAAGGCCTGCCAGAAAGAAGGCAACCAGGAGGCCTTCACGAAGGATGAGGCGGTCCTGATGTCGAGCATAGGCCTGGGCGACGCCGAGAAACAGCAGGAACAGGCCGAGGAATAACGCGGGGTGGTGAGCAAAGCGCACGACCATCGCGAGGAAGACGAGGTGGGCGAAAAGGAGACCGACGGGGACGCGATCACGTTCATCATGGCTCACGCCTGGTGAGACCCGACGGAGTTCTGAACGGAACAGGACCGCTGCGGCAATGGCATTGATCGCCACCGCCAGGGCTGCCTTCCAGCCGAACGCACTCAACATGAATTCAAAGTCCCAGTGCCAGGTTCCTGCCACCATCAAGACCGGAGGGGCGGCGAACGGAGTGAGTGTGCCCCCGATGGAGACGTTGACGAAGAGTACCCCCAGGGTGGCGTATTTCAGGGGGGTCGAGATGCCGGCGCGGAAAAAGGCGTCGCGCAGCAGGAGCGCGGCCAGGGTCATCGCTGCCGGTTCGGTGATCAGCGAGCCGAGGAGCGGGACGAGGGACAGCACCGTGATGTAGAGGCTGATACCGTGTGGTAGCGGAAGGGCCTGACTCACTAGTCGTACTCCGGTCCGCGCCAGGTGCACGATCGGTCGTGTGCCAGCAATCACCATGATGGCGAATACGAACAGGGCTTCCGTGAAGTTGCGGGAGTCGAGGTAATGCACGGCAGCGGCCGCGCCGTCCGTCACGAACATCGCCGCGATCAGGACGCAGGCCCAAAACCCGAATGCCACTTCTACCTCGCCCAGTAGATGCCACAGCCCCGCATGCGCCGGACGGGAATGCGCCAAATGTTCGAAGAAGGAGGTAGCGAAGGTATGCGCGATCGCCACGACGAACAGGGTGGTCCCGATCAGTTGAATGGTGGTTGGTGTCACGTCGCGTTCCTGGTTGGGTTCACTGCACCGGAGGGTTGTCGTGGTACGGACGCACTGCGCTGGAGCAATGACCGTCCGCTGTACTCTACCTGGATTGTTCCGCTCACGCCAACGAGGAGAGAAAATGAGGGCAAGCTGGCGGCTGCACGCTAGGGAAGGTCGTCGTCGATTTTGATGCGGCGCCGGGCAACACCGGATGTGCGTGCGGCGGCAGCCACGGCCTTGGCCACACGCGGGACCACTTCACGGTCGAAGACGCTGGGGATGATATAGTCTTCCGAAAGCGCGTCGGCCGGCACACATTCGGCGATGGCCTGGGCGGCGGCCAGTTTCATCGGCTCGTTGATCTCACTGGCCTGGACATCGAGGGCCCCGCGGAAAATTCCCGGAAACGAGAGGGCGTTGTTGATCTGGTTGGGATAGTCGGATCGGCCGGTGGCGAAAATACGCGACAACTCATCGCCAATCTTCGGATCGATTTCGGGATCAGGATTGGCCATGGCGAACACGATGCGATCCTGATTCATGCGCTCCAGGTCCTCTCTTGTGAGGACGTTCCCCACCGACAGGCCGATAAACACGTCGGCGCCTTTCAACGCGTCGTGCAAGGTGCCGCGTGGCTGATCGCGCCGGATACAGGCCTGCAAATCGGTGCGGCAGGCGCGGAGTTCCTCCGCCTCCCCCATTAAGACGATGCCTTCCTTGTCGCAGCCGACCAGGTGACAGGCACCGGCGGCCAGGAGAATGCGGCAGCAGGCGGTGCCCGCCGCGCCGAGTCCGTTCACGACGATGCGGACGTCTTCCATGCGTTTGCCGACCACGGTGAGCGCATTGGTCAGCGCAGCCAGGAGGACCACGGCTGTGCCGTGCTGGTCGTCGTGCATCACCGGAATGTCGAGGGATGTCTTGAGCGCCCGTTCGATTTCGAAACAGCGTGGCGCACTGATATCTTCGAGGTTGATGCCTCCGAACCCTGGCGCGATACCACGAACGACGCGGACGATGTCTTCAGGATCCTGTGTTCCAAGGCAGATCGGCCAGGCATCAATGCCGGCCAACTCTCTGAAGAGCATGACCTTCCCTTCCATCACCGGCAAGGCGGCCGCAGGGCCGAGATTGCCCAGGCCCAATACGGCAGACCCGTCCGTCACAACCGCCACACTGTTGCTCTTGCTGGTAAAGGCGTAGGCTTTGGAGGGATCCTTCGCAATCGCCTTGCAGACGCGGCCGACACCGGGTGTATAGATCATCGAGAGGACGTTGCGCGTGGTGACCGGAACTTTACTTTGCACTTTGATTTTTCCCCCGAGGTGCAGGAGAAAAATCCGATCGGAGGCGGAGAGCACGTTCACCTCCGGCAACGCTTCGAGCCGTTCGAGGACCCGCTCCCCGTGGGCCTCATTCTGCACGTCGAAAGTGATGTCTCTGATCATGCGTTCGGCATTGGCTGAGACAATGTCCACCGCGCCGAGGTTCGCGCCTTCTTCCGCTAACAGGGCGGCCACTTTGGCGAAAATTCCCGGTTTGTTGAGCAGTGCGAGGCGAACGGTCAGGCGGTAGTTCGAGTAGGGGCCGATGTCGTCCGTCGTCATGATCGGTGCCCCGATGAGGTGCGGCGCTTGTGATTAGAGTGTACCACAGCCTTCTGCCTGAAAGTTTCCGAAGCAAAAGAGTTGCATTGACTTTTTCTGACAGGTTGGCTACCCTCGCCCCGCCCTGGTGGTGGGGCACTTAATTCTCAACTTTCAAGGAGGGGGTTCCATGAAGCGTGCACTATTTGCATTCGTAGCGGCGGCCATTCTCGTTGCGTTCACCGCTCCGTCATTCGCGGGCGATGACAAGAAGAAGGAAGAGAAGAAGGGCGGCCATTTCTCCCAGACCGTATTCGGGGACGATAAGAAGAAGGAAGAGAAGAAGGGTGGACACCTGTCCCAGACCGTGTTCGGCGATGACAAGAAGAAGGAAGAGAAGAAGGGCGGCCACTGAGCCCAGTCTCCTGATTCTTTCGTAATGTAAAATTGGCTCGCGACTCCGGATGCCGGCGCGGGCCAATTTTTTGTCCGTATTCCTCCGCGACAGTCCCCTGCTTCACTTCATTGACCCATTCCGTTGGTGCATGTTACGGTTCGCGCATGACCGATCACGCTGATCCTCGACGCCCCAACCGCCTCATTCGCGAGACCAGTCCCTATCTGTTGCAGCATGCGTACAACCCCGTGGATTGGTATCCCTGGGGCCCAGAGGCTCTGGCCCAGGCCGCGACCCTCGGTCGGCCCATTCTCCTCTCCATCGGGTACTCGTCCTGCCATTGGTGCCATGTCATGGAACGGGAATCGTTTGAGAACGAGGCGACGGCCGCGCTGATGAATCAACATTTCGTCTGCATCAAGGTCGACCGGGAAGAGCGACCGGACCTGGATGAAATTTATATGCAAGCGACGCTCGCGCTGAACCGGAATCAAGGCGGCTGGCCCATGACCGTCTTTTTGACGCCCGACCAAAAGCCGTTTTTTGCCGGTACGTACTTCCCGCCGTCTGACCGGTGGGGCCGACCGGGGTTTCCGACGCTCCTCAAGAAACTCGCAGAGTATTGGGAAAAGGATCGCGAGGGGGTGGTGGCGCAGGCGGCCAATCTGACGGTGCGATTGCGTGACGGCGTGACGGCTCCCTCCCCGACCACCGTCGGCGAGGCTGAACTCGACATGGCCGTGACGCAGTTTGCGGAAGACTTCGATGCAAAGCTCGGCGGGTTCGGCGGCGCGCCCAAGTTTCCACCGGCGACGGGGTTGTCGTTATTGCTCCATCGGTATCATCGGACGAAGGACGCTCATACGTTGACGATGGTGAGTACCACGCTGGACGCCATGGCGGCTGGTGGCATCTATGACCACATCGGCGGCGGCTTTGCACGCTATTCCACGGATGAACGCTGGCTGGTGCCGCATTTCGAAAAGATGCTCTACGATAATGCGCTGCTGACCCATGTCTATGTCGAGGCCTATCAAGTCACGGGCGACGACCACTATCGCCGGGTGGCGTGCGAAACGCTGGACTATATTCTCAAGGAAATGACCTCGCCGGAAGGCGGCTTCTATTCGGCCACCGACGCCGATTCCGAAGGTGTGGAAGGAAAATTTTTCGTGTGGACGCCGGAAGAGGTGCGTGCCGCGCTCGACAACGAGGAGGATGCACGACGGGTCTGCGCCTATTACGACGTGACCGAGGCCGGCAACTGGGAGCACAAGAATGTCCTCCACACCGCACACAGCCTCGAAGCCGTTGCGAAAGATCTACGGCTTTCCGCGGATGAACTGCGGCAGACGATCGACAAGGCCAAGCCGCGACTGTATGCGGCGCGGGCGCGTCGCGTTCCTCCCGGACTCGACGACAAGGTCATCACGGCATGGAACGGCATGATGATCCGCGCCATGGCGGAAGCGAGCCGCGTCTTCGGCGTCGAACGGTATCGCGAGGCCGCGCAACGAGCGTGCGATTTTCTGCTGACCACGCTCTCAAAGCCGGATGGCCGGCTCCTGCGGACCTACCGCACGGGCACCGCCCATCTGGACGCGTACCTTGAAGACTACGCCTACTTTGCCGAAGGGCTGATTGAGACCTACGAAGCCGGTGGTGATGAGCGGTATCTGTTGGCGGCGGTTCGCCTGGCTGAACGGATTCTCGCGGACTTCGTCGACGAGCAACAGGGAGGATTCTTCACGACGGCGATCGGGCACGAAGCACTGATCTTGCGCAGTCGTGAAGGACCGGATGGTGCCACCCCGAGCGGGAATGCCGTCGCCGCGTCCGTGCTGGCCAGACTGTCCTTTCACTATGCGCGGGAGGACTTCCGACAGGCCGCCGCCGCCGCGGTTCGAGCCTATGGTCGGCAGATCGCGCGTTACCCGCGGGCGTTTGCCAAAAGCTTGATAGTCGTCGACCTGCTCACGAATGGTCCCGTCGAGATTGCCGTCATCGGCGCGCCTGCGGCTTCTGGCACCAACGCGTTGAACGCTGCCGTGAATCGAATCTATCTTCCCAACCGAGTCCTTGCCCACCAGGCCCTCCCGGATGCTGCGAGCGCCCATCCCCTGCTGCAGGACAAGACGCTGGTCAACGGCCAACCGGCACTTTATGTCTGCCGGAATTTTTCCTGCCGTCGACCAATTACTGATCCGGTGGATCTTCCTGCCTTGCTCGATCCGTCACAACAGGCTGCTGAAGCATCAGCACCGCAAAAGGTCTTAAGCGGGCGTTTGCAACCGGGGTATGCCACGGCGCAAGGCACGGCGGCCTATGCCGCGCGACATATTCACCACGCATCCGAGGCCGGGTCGTTGGCCCATGGATTTGGCCCATTCGGTACGACGGGTTTGACGGCGAGTCGTCTGGGGTTTGGTACCTATCGCGTGGGGCTGCGTGAAGCCGAACACCGTGAGGCCTTGACCCAGGCGCTGCGTGCAGGCTGCAATGTGATCGATACGTCCACAAATTACATGGATGGGGAGAGCGAGCAACTGGTCGGCTCGGTCCTGCAGGGGCTCATGCGCACCGGAGACCTCGCACGAGAGGACGTGATCGTCGTCTCGAAGATCGGGTACGTACAAGGGCAGAATCTTGTGCAGGCGCAGGCTCGCGAAAAATCCGGCAAGCCCTATCCTGAGATGGTGAAGTATGGCGACGACATCTGGCATTGCATCCACCCGGAGTTTCTGGCCGATCAACTGACGCTGTCATTAGATCGGCTAGGGTTGGCCACGTTGGACGTCTGTCTGCTCCATAACCCCGAATATTTTCTTACCCATGCGACCAAACTCGGGGGGAGTGAAACCCGCCCGCTCCCGGAACTCCGCGACGAGTTCTATGCGCGCCTGCAGCGAGCCTTCGAATATTGTGAGGCGCAAGTGCAGTCCGGGCGATTGCGCGGCTATGGGGTGTCGTCAAATACGTCCACGGCAGGATCGGAGGAGGCTGGTGCAACCTCCCTCTCCCGTATGATCGAGGCGGCCACTCGGGCCGCCAGCACAGTTGGCGCCTCGTCGCATCACTTCACCGTCCTGCAGTGTCCGATGAATCTCTACGAATCCGGCGCGGCCCTGGTTCCCAACACCGGCCCCGGCAACGGCAGGACCCTGTTGGCAGAGGCGATGCAGGACGGCATCGCCGTGTTGGTGAACCGTCCCTTAAACGCCATGCCGGCGCAACGGGGTGGCGTCGTGCGGCTGGCAGATGTGTCGATGCCGGTGGCAGAGGCCACGTTCGAGGAGCAGCGGCAGAAAGTCGCGGGGCTCGAAGAAGAGTACCGCAAGAGTCTTGCGCCGGCGGTTGCGCATAGTGGGCAGGGCATGCTTCCGAGTGACTTCTTTCGCTGGGCGGAGGAACTGACCAGAATTCGGACGCAGGTTCAGGGACTGGAGCACTGGGAACAGATCGAACAGCACATGATCGCGCCGCACGTGAATCAAGTGTTGCGAGCGTTGGCGGAAGCGTTCACCGGTACCGTCGCCGAACAATGGGAGGCCTGGCGTGATCGATATGTCCCCGAGCTGTTGGCTCTCTTGAGAAGTTTGCAACGCGAGGCTGCGGAGCGCAGCCGTCTACGGACCGAGGAGCTGCATCGCGCGATCAATCCCCTGCTTCCGGAGTCGAGGCGCGCTGCGACCTTGTCGCAAAAGGCTTTGTGGGTGTTGCGCAGTACGCCTGGTGTGACGTGCGTGCTCGTCGGCATGCGGTCTCCCGCATACGTAGCGGACGCGCTACAGATTTTGCGATGGGATGCGCTGCCGCATTCGCAGCGCGTGTATGAGTGCTGTGCCGGAAAGAAGTAACTTGCCTCGTTTGCCCGTTTTGATTATTCTGTGCCACATTCAACCCACGAACCCACTCTGCGCCGGAGGTATCCATGAACCGTTTTCGCCCGTTTGCTCTGCTCGGACTCAGCGCCGTCGCTGCTCTCCTGTTCCTTGACGGCTGCGCGAGCAAAGCGGGAACCAGTGCAGGAACGACGGTGATGCCCCCGAAGCCCCGTGTCGAGGAGCGTGTCGCTGCTGCGCCGGTACAGGAAGTGCCGCCTCCGGTCGAGCCGGCACCGGTTCCATTGCGATCCGTGGAGATGGCGGCGCGTAACGCCACCGGTGAACAGAACATCCCCTTCCCGGATGTCTTGTTTGACTTCGATCAGTATGTGCTGCGAGACGATGCGCTGACCGCAGTAGAAGACAATGCCAAGCGGTTGCGAGACAACCATGTGACCAAGGTACTGCTGGAAGGCCGCTGTGACGAAATCGGCACGTCGGAATACAATCTGGTGCTAGGTGAACGGCGCGCGCTGTCCGTCAAGCGGTACCTGGAGTCGTTGGGCATGAGTCAGTTGCAGGTAGACGTGACCAGTTACGGCAAGGACCGTCCCCTGTGTCTGCAGCACAACCCGGTCTGTTGGCAGAAAAATCGTAGTGTCCACTTTGTGGTAAAAGAGTAACGGTCCTTATTCCTCTCCCCTCCGGCATGGACAACAGATGCCCATGCCGGACTCACTCGCCTCTTTCTTCGGATTTCTCGTCAGCCGTAACAAAGATTTTACGCGCCCATAACGGTGTTTCAACAAACTCGGTCTATCCTGTTCCCATAGGGACTCAGTAGCGTGTGGCACTGAGTCGATCAGACACATTCAACAAGGAGAACCGAGTATGGTGACTGTCAGTGATCTCATGACCAAGACACTAGTGACCGTGCCGGTCGGCACTTCGACGGCCGATGCGGCCAAAGTGATGAACGAGCGTCAGGTCGGTAGCGTCTTCATCGAGCAGAACAATCGTGTCGTCGGCATTGTGACCGAATCCGACATTGTTCGAAAGGTCGTCGGCGAAAACAAACCGGTACATTGTGTTTCGGTCGAATCGATCATGAGCAGCCCTGTCATCAGTCTCGACGAACGACGATCGATCACGGAGGCCGCCGATTTGATGCAGTCCCATCACACCCGTCATTTGGGCGTGGTGCAGAGCGGCGCGATCATCGGGGTGTTGTCGGTACGCGATCTGTTGCAACCGGTTGCGATAGACGAGTTCTAATCCGCATGCGGCAGGCACTCACATTGACGTTACGCCTGACCAACAGCCCGGCGTGCCAGTATTTAACACACCCGTAACATACCAGTGATG
>JAEURX010000060.1 GCA_016788885.1 Nitrospira sp.
GGACAAGATCATGGTCGGCGAAATCCGTGATGCCGAGACGGCGCAGATTGCCATCCAGTCCGCCCTCACGGGTCACCTGGTGTTGACCACCGTGCATGCAAACAACGTCTTTGACGTCATCGGCCGGTTCGCCTCGATGGGTATCGACTCCTACAATTTCCTCGCGGCCTTGACCTGCGTGTTGGCGCAACGGCTGATCCGGGTGATTTGCCCGGACTGTCGGCATCAGGTTCCGCTCGATCAGGCGCTGGCCGAGGAATCCGGCCTCGATTATGACGAATTCAAAGGCGCACCGTTTTATGAAGGAAAAGGCTGTTCGGAGTGCCACGACACCGGCTATCGAGGACGAAAGTGTATTACCGAGTTCCTGGATCTGACCGATGAAATCAAGGAAATGATTCTGGCGGATCGGGCACTTTCGGAGATTCGGTATCGTGCGGTAACCGACGGTATGATTACGCTGCGTCAGTCGGCAGTGAAGAAGGTCTTGGCCGGAGAAACGACGTTGCGTGAGATCAATCGCGTCACGTTCAGTGAAGAGCGCTAACCCATGTGGGATTGGATTACAAGTCGTCCGCAGTATTGCCTGAAGATCGGGGTGCATGATCTGGCCTGGGCGGAGGTGCATCGGAACTGGCGAGGGCGGCCCCGGTATCAGTGCATCGTGTCCGCGTTGCCTGAGGGGATCGTTCGGTTGTCACCGTTGGAGCAGAATGTCCTTTCGCCGCACGAACTGGAGTCGCACATTCGCGCTATTGCCGGCTCGGCCACCACGCAGGCTCCCGGTCGATCGTCCACCCCTGGCGTCCCGCGTGCGGCAACGGTGATTTTGCCGGATTTGGCTGTGCGATTGGCCGTCGTGCGTTTACAGGACCTTCCCTGGAGTTCTGAGGAGCGGGATGCCTTGGTGCGTTGGCGGTTGGGGCAAGAGCAGCTGTTGTCGCTCAGCGGTGCCAAGGTGTTTTCTCAGGTCTTGTCTGAACCGGCCGCTTCAGGAGATGGGCCGTGCACGGTGTTGGCCGTGGTGGTGCAGGAGTCCGTGTTGGCGCAGTACGAAAGCGTCTGCGAAGCGGCCGGGCTCATTCCCCAGGAAGTCGACGTCGCAAGTCTCCGTCTCTATAACCTGTGGTCTCAGGGCGCATCCCGGACGGCCCAGCCCACCGCCGATCTGTTATGGGTGAATGCGACGGATGGCGGGGTCACGGCGTTCGTGTTCCACAAGGGAGCCTTGGTGTTCCTCCGTTCCAAGTTGCAGGGTGGAATCGGTTCGGGCGGGGTGTGGCCGCCGGGTTCTGAGCAGGTAGGCATCAATCGTATCGTGCAAGAGTGCGCCGATTCGATTTACGCCTGTCAGCAGCAGACGCCGGAGTTGGCCATCAGCCACGCTGTGTTGATCGCCGATGACGTGTTGGGCCCTGGGTTGCGGCAGCAGTTGGAAAAAGGATTGGGCGTACCCGTTCAAGAACTCGACTGGGATCGTGTCCAGCAGTATGGCGGCGGCCCGATCACAGGGCCTCGGAGCAGCGCCGCATTGCCGGCCATCGCGGGAGTCGTGTAAGGGATGTTGCTCGACAAGCTGACATCGGTGCTTCGTGACGTGGCCTTGCGCATCGGCCCGCCTTCCGCCCGCAGCGGACTCTTCACGATGAACCTGAGCAGCCGGTATCGTTGGTATCTGGCGCCGGCTAGGCTCGTGATCATGCTCCTTGCAGGGGCGATTGGTGTCGCCATGCTCTGGGACATTTCTCAGGCGTGGTTGGTCTGGCAGGACGTGCAATCAATGGAGACGGCCCTCAAGCAGGTGCAAGACCGAGATCGGGAGCTCTTAAAGGAAGCACAACAGGAGGGGCTCGATCTCTCGGATGCTGCGCTGCAAGTCCTTCCCAAGGAAATCGAGTTTGCGAACCACCTTATCGAAAAACGCAGTTTCTCCTGGACCCGATTTCTCACTGAACTCGAACGGGCCATTCCTCAACGGATCGCCGTGAACAGCATCCGGCTGGATCCGGCGAATGCCACGATCATGCTGACGGGGTCCGCCCGCGCGCTGGAAGACGTGACCACATTGACGGTGACGTTTCAAGATCATCCGCAATTTAAGGATCCCGTGTTGGGCCAGCATCGGGTGATGAGTAATGGGCTGGTAGAGTTCGACCTAACGCTGCGCTATCGGAATCGAAGCCAATGATGTTTCCAGGACTCGATCGTCTTCAACTGACGTCGCGCCAGCCCTACGCGCCCATTCTTCCTTGGATGGCCTTCGTGGCCGGGCTCTTCGTGTTGAGCTATGGGATCCACGCTCTGGTGCTTGGCGCGACGGAGGAAGAGAAGGTTCGGCTCGAAGGCGAGTGGATCAAGGCACGGCAACAGTTAAACCGGCACAAGGATGCCAAGAAGGCCAAGGCGGATCTGCAGCGGGTCTGGGCGGTGCTGCCCCTGTTCCGGGATTTTGCGCCGCTGGCGCTCGGGGTGACTGAAGAGGCGAAGCGTGACCAAGTCACCTTGCCGGCACTGTCGTACAAGACAGAAAAAACCTCCGTTCCCGATGCAAGTAAAGCCGTGCTGCAGGGGACAGTGACAGGACGGTACGAAGACTTGCGTCGATTCCTCTATAACCTGGAGTCGGCGGAAGAATTGTTGTTCATTGAAGACCTCAATCTGGTTCGGTCAGGCAATGTGCAGGATCAGCAATTGACCTTCAATATTCGAATTTCGACCTATCTGCGCGGGGAACATTTGCAATCCCCGACGTCGCCGTAATCCCTATGAATCGACCCAGTAAAAATCAGGGTGTGATGCTGCTCGCTCTTGTGGTGCTCTGGATCGGCTTGCTGATCTGGCAATTTGACCACTCCAGTGAGCAGGCGCGAGTGCCGCTCACCCATGTGAGCGGGCAGCACACCACGGGGAAGGCCCCTGCCGCGGCAGCCGGCGGCGATTTGCAGGTGCATCTCGAGCGCCTAGCCGCGATTAAGGGACAACGTGAAGCGACGTTCGCCACGCCGCGCAACATTTTCGCGAGTCTGCTTCCTCAGGTCGAACCGGTTGCGGTGCCCAGCCCGGCTCCTCGGCGTGGACGTTCCCGCGGCCCCGCTAAGCCGGCCGCGCCTCCTTCTGCCGAGCCTTTGGTGGAAGAACCACAGTCCGAAGTCAAGGTGGAGGAGGAACCGGTTGAGGAGGGGCCGAAGGGACCGACGCCTGAAGAGATTGAACGGTTGCGCATCGCGACCGAACTCAATCAGTTCCGGTATGTCGGATTCATGGCGGTCGGCGGCGGTGCGCAGAAGAAAAAAAGCATGGCGGTGGTGGTGCATAACGACGAAATGCATGTCGTCCAAGCGGGCGAAGTCATCGGCGGCGAAGTGTTGGTCAAAGACGTCTCACAGAAAGAAATCACGCTGCAGGACGTCGCATCGAAAATCACGCAGATCATTCCGGTCACGAATGATCCGGGAGCGGGGGAGCAACCCAACTAGGAGGGCATGGGGTTGCGGCATCACCTCGAGAATGCGCGCGGGATCACCTACCTGGCGTTGATGTTTTCCATCGTGCTGATCGGGATCTCCGTCTCCGCGGCGGCTCGTCAATGGACCGTCATGGTGCAGCGGGAAAAAGAAGCCGATCTCATGGCGAAGGGGATCGAGATTCAGAATGCCCTGGCGCTCTATTCAGCCCAAATGAAGATCGGGCGCATCATGCCCGCCGAGATCTATCCTCAATCCTTGGCTGAGCTGACCCGCACACCGAAACCCTTTTTACGGCGGGTCTACCAGGATCCGGTCGGTGGAGGCGATTGGGAATACCTGCGTGCACCCACCGGAGGGATCATGGGGGTGCGAAGCAAGAACAAGGGCAAACCGATCAAGGAGCGTGATTTTCCCCTCGCGGTCCGCCATTTTGAAGGTCGCAAGACCTATCATGATTGGATTTTCCAGCATCCGAATCCCTCTTCCCAGTCCATGTTGATGCCGCCGATGATGGGGCTAGCTCCTGGCGCCATGCCCCAGCAACCAGGAGCGCATGGCGCCAGTCCAGGAGTACCGACTCCGCCAGGCACCCGCTGATCCCCTGGGCATCCCGGCACCCTTGACCCGACTCCGAACCCCACAGTATTCTGTCACGCTATCGTTCATCGCGCCGACGTTCACCTTCTTGATCGGTTGAGCCTTCGGCTTCAACGCCGGACGCGTCACCAAGTAGCAGGAATGCACGACATGGAACACGATCTTACCGAATCCCCG
>JAEURX010000061.1 GCA_016788885.1 Nitrospira sp.
GGCGTTTTCACCGATTCGGCTCGCCCAGGCGACTTCACCCGTGGAAACCAGACCTGGAGACCCCGCACTTCTTCCGACGCCTTCGTCTCAATCGACAGGGAACAGCGGTCCACCGGTGGTTCCCCTGTCGGCACAGACATCACCAGCTCCCCTCTCTGGGCACCGGGAAGAGCCAGCGGCAGAAGACGAGGCGAATCCATCACTCTTTCAGAACGTGGGATTCGGTCTGGGTTTGAGCTGGACCCATAACCTGGGCCCCCGGCGAGTGGATGCCGTCTCCGTGACGAACCGCATCGTACGCATCGACGACGAACGCAACGACCTGGTGCGCGCGATGCCGGAAGTTCATCTCTGGATCGATCGCTGGGACGAACAACGATGGAGTTGGGGACCGTTTCTCGCCGTGGCCCCGGGTTCGCGGATCATCGATGCCGTGGGAGGCGGACTCATGGTGGGATACCGGCCGCGTCGAAGCGATCAGTACAGTTTCAATTTCGGCATCGGCGGCATCCTGGATCTGGATACCCGCATCCTGGGAGACGGCATCATCGCCAATGAGCCGTTACCCCCGCGGGAAACCAGCGCCCGTACCAAGCAAACCACCGGCGCAGGGCTCCTCCTGCTCTTTTCGGTCGGATGGGATCTGTCAGCCCCTCGCCACTCCCCACAGCCTGACCGCAAGTAAGCCGCCGCTGCCGCGCGTCCCTAGTCTATTGGCGATTCCAGATTGACGTCATTCATTGAATCTGGCTAAGGTCGAACGCTCAAGGAGAATCAAGCAATGACCACACAGCCCCAGTTTCCCAACGAACAAACCGAGGCAGGCGAATTCAAGCGCCAGGAAGACGCATTCCGTCAATGGGTGACCGAGGACGGACGATCGGGATACCCGACCGCAACCGAGCGATATCATCTCTATGTGTCGCTTGCCTGTCCCTGGGCGCACCGCACGATCATCGTCCGCACACTCAAACACCTGGAACCGGTCGTCGGCATGACCGTGGTGGATCCCATTCGAGACGAGCAGGGCTGGGCCTTTCGCAACGGAGAAGGTCACTCGACCGATCCGGTCAATGGTTTTCACTTCCTGAGTGAGGCCTACCGCCTGACCGACCCCGCCTATCGGAGGCGCGTCACCGTTCCGGTCCTGTGGGACACCGTCACGAAACGGATCGTGAGCAATTCCGATGACGACCTCATGCGGATGCTCAATGGGGAGTTCAACCGCTTCACCGCGAGCAGGCTGGATCTCTATCCTGAACCACTCCGCGCGGACATCGACGAGATGAACACGTTTCTGTATGAGCGGGTGAACAACGGAGTGTACCGGGCGGGATTCGCAACCTCCCAACGCGGCTATGAACAAGCGGCTCGATCACTCTTCGCGGCGTTGGATCAACTGGACACCAGACTCAGCCAACGGCGCTATCTCTTCGGCGCGCAATTCGTCGAATCCGATTGGCGACTCTTTGTCACCCTCATCCGGTTTGACGCCGTCTATCATGGACATTTCAAATGCAACCTCCGGCGCATCATCGACTACCCGAATTTGTCCGGTTACCTCAAAGACCTCTATCAGGTGCCCGGCATTGCGGACACGGTAAATTTCGATCACATCAAGCGGCATTACTACTTCACGCATGATGACATCAATCCGACCCGTATTGTCCCCATCGGTCCCGTGATGGATCTGCTGGGCCCGCATGGACGAGACGCGCTCTCCTGAGCCGCACCTCCCGGCACCATGCTGAAACAGACGATATACTGACCCATTTTGGACGCCGGACAGACTTTCCATTCGGCAAGGCTCTAGACAAGTCTGCGCGGTCCTCGCACGTTGCTCAAAACGGCGTCCCGCTAGGCCGCAGGCGAGTCAAGACCGAAGGCGTACCCGCAGAGGTACGTCGAGGATGTAGACGAGCCGAGAACGACGCGGGAGGCCGTTTTCAGCAGCCTGCCCCAAGAATTCTCTTGAGGCGCATGGTCTCCCTGGCATATGGTGGCTTCAGTCATGCTGTTCAGCAGAAAGGATCCTCTATGCGCCATGTGACCGGTACCGTGTCCGCAGCCGTGCTCCTCATGTCCTCACTCAGTTGGGCCGCCGCCCCCGAGCCGGCGAATGACGAACAGAAAACGTTATATGCTATCGGTGTCGCCATCAGCCAATCCCTCACGCCGTTCACGTTAAACGAATCCGAACTCGAGTTCGTCAAGTCCGGTCTGGCCGACGGCGTCTTGAAGCGATCACAAAAGGTCGACCTCAACGTGTACGGGCCGAAGATTCAGCAGATGCAGCAGGTGCGCGCCAATGCGGTGGCCGATGTCGAAAAGAAAGCCGGCGCGACGTTCCTGACCAAAGCTGCGGCGGAACCGGGCGCCCACAAGACGGAATCGGGCGCCATCATCACGACCATCAAAGAAGGCAAGGGAGCGACCCCGAAAGCCACGGATACGGTCAAGGTGCACTACCATGGCACTCTGATCGATGGCACCGTCTTTGATAGCTCCGTCAAGCGCGGCGAACCGGCCACCTTTCCCTTGAACCAGGTCATCAAGTGCTGGACCGAGGCCGTACAGCTGATTAAGGTCGGCGGCAAGAGCAAGTTGGTCTGTCCGTCAGGCATCGCCTACGGCGACCGTGGATCACCCCCGACCATCAAGCCCGGAGCCACCTTGGTCTTCGAAGTAGAACTGCTTGATATCGTTAAACAATAACTCTCATCTTCGACGGCGTCCGTTGGGCACCCCCGGCGGACGCTTCCCCCCCTTCGCCTCACATCTCCCCATTAAGTAATTTGAGAAACAAACCGACAAGGGTGAGGAAACCAAGGGTGTGCGCCTGGATGCACCACCCAATTCGCACCGCACGTGCCAGCCAACGAACAGCAGGAGTCCCGACGAATGCTGACGCACATACAGCTTCCCCCGTTACCGCAATTACTTCTGGTCGATGATTCGCCCGTCAATCTCGACCTCCTCAACCACCATCTCCGCGAGCGAGACTATACCTGCGTCACGGCATCAAGTGGCGTTCGCGCGTGGGAACTCCTGGAGCAAGAGCCGGAGCGATTTTCTGCGGTAGTGCTCGACCGCATGATGCCCGAGATGGACGGGATGGAAGTCCTCTTGAAAATGAAGCAGCATCAAGTGCTGAACCAGATTCCAGTGATCATGCAGACAGCAGCCGGTACCCCACAGCAAATACTCGAGGGCCTGCAAGCCGGCGCCTACTACTACCTGGTGAAACCCTACGATAAAGCGACGCTGCTAGCGATCGTCGACGCGGCCGTCCGTGATCACAGCAACTACTTGGAGATACGACAGGACCTCCGCCGCACCACCGGCACCATGGAGCTCCTGGAGTCAGCCACGTTCACGTTCAGATCGCCGGACGAAGCCAAGAACCTGGCCACGCTGCTGGCCCATGCCTATCCGGACCCGAACCGCGTGGTCACCGGTATCCTGGAGCTCACGTTGAACGCCATCGAGCATGGCAACTTGGAAATCGGGTACGAACAGAAAACGCAACTGATCGAGGAAGACAAACTCGATGAAGAAATCGCCCGCCGCTTGAAAAATCCCTTGTTCGCCTCCCGGGTAGTCACCGCGCACTTTGCCCGTCACGCCACCAAACTGTCCCTGCAAATCACCGATCAGGGCAAAGGATTTGACTGGAAAAAGTATATGGACTTCGACCCTGAACGAGCATTCGATACCCACGGCCGGGGCATCGCCATGGCCAACAAACTCAGCTTCGACCAGATCGAGTATCGCGGCAACGGCAACCGGGTCATCACGGTGCTGGATCTCAATCCCGCCCCTCAGGTGTTAGTCGCGTAAGCGTCATCCCGACAGGCCTCCCGGCAGAATCCCAACCCGGGTCTTGTTCTGAATCTTTCTGCAAAGACTCGCCTACCGGATGGTGAGAGTGGACACCTCGTACCAACGATCCGTCCGCTTCCCTTCAATTGCCAGATCCACATGAGCCGAGCGGCCATCCTCGGCCAGCACGGCAAGATCCACCCTATACGTGCCCGGGGAAACGGTACGCGGGACCACGACAGTATCCATGGTTTGATGCGCACCAGGTAACCACTGTCTCAGATCAGCGGAGCTCGTCCACTGCGCCACGACCTGCCCCGAGCCGGATCGTAACCGATAGGCGAGCGGCCACGCATGATAGACAGGTGCCACGCCCTTGTTCTCCCAGCGTGACTGGAGCACCATACTCTCACCGGCACGGGCTTCGGCGGGATGCGTGAGTTCCGCCGGCACCAATCGATACCCGATTCGTTTCAGAAACTCATTGATGCGCGGTCGCCAGGCAGCAGGAACCGGTTTCGATTTGGCATTGAGCACGGACACGTGCCACTCCAACCCCTTACTGAGAATCCGATCGAGGTCGAAACCTCGCTCATACCATTCGTGGATGTAGCCGCACACTTCCATTTGAACCGGTCCATGCTTCCACGCATCGGCCACCACCGGCGACTCCAACACCGGCGCGTAGGCCTGCTCCATGTGATTCCAGTCGGGGGAAAAATAGCCATAGTCGCCGAAACAATCGCCGCGCCAGCCGGCTCCTCGCGCAGTCGCATACTGCAGCTGTCCGCCATGCAACATCACCAGCGGAGTTCCCGCAAAATACTTAAAGTACCAATCGGTAATGGCGAGCTGGTTAGCGTCAGTGGGGAAATAGGCCTTGCATTGCGTTTCCACGCCTTCACAGCAAGCTGTGTTCCACTCCCCCCAACAGCCCACTGATCCGATATCTACGTGATCAATGTCGAGCGAGCGCCCATAGCGTTCGCCGAACGCGCGAATGAGTCGTTCGTGGTAATCGAGAAAAATGGGATTATTGTAGTCAGGAAAAATGCCATCCGACTCTTTCACGCTGCCGACACCCTTGTCGAGCACCCACTTCGGCGTGCCGGTCTTGTACTCGGAGACGATGCGAATGGCGAGCGTCTCCCCCTTGGCCTTCGCCTGTTCGATCACCCGGTCGACTAAGGCAAAGTTGTACTGCCCTTCCGCCGGTTCGAGTTCCGCCCATGGCCACCGAAAATAGGCCACCGTCGTATGCGGATACTCCTCGGCCTGCGGCGGATGACCGAAGCCAAAGTGGAAATCTGCAAACCCCATCCCGGGGTTGTACAACACGTCATTGATTTCGTGAGGATGCACCGTCACAAGAGATCCTGTAGAGGAGGCTACCGTCCGGTCTGGCCCGCCACCCAGGGGCGACACGCACGCAGCCAAGCCCAGCCCCATCATGATCAGTAGCGCCTGTTTCCATCCCGCTCTCTGCATGCCTACTCCTTTCATCGATCACGATCCGACCACCCCTGTGCCTAGGGCGCAGCACTGAAAGTATTCAACCGGATACATCTGCCTGTAGGGTCGCGCCGTAAAGTATGGTAGGGTACGCGCCCAGGCACGAGGAACGCGAGACATGCCAAACTGGTTCTCAGCCTCTTCTCCATCGGACTCTGTCGTCATTACCGGCGCCTCATCAGGCATCGGGGCCGCGTGCGCCCTCGCGTTGGACACGCTCGGGTACCGCGTCTTCGCGGGTGTCCGTAACCCGGCCGACGGCGAGCGTCTGCAACAACAGGCCGGCCCTCGCCTCATGCCCATCCGCCTCGACGTCACCGATCCCGCATCGATTTCCGCCGCCAGCCACACGGTTGCGGCAATGGTGGGCGATCGTGGGCTCGCCGGCCTAGTGAACAACGCCGGCATCGGCGTCGCGGGGCCCATCGAACTGTTACCCCTGGCGGACTGGCGAAGGCAATTTGAGGTGAATGTGTTCGGCCTGATCGCCGTCACGCAAACCTTTCTCCCACTGATCCGCACCGGACGAGGACGCATCATCAACATGGGCTCGATCGCCGGACGCGCCTCCATGCCGTTCATGGCTCCCTACGCCGCCTCGAAACATGCGCTTGAAGCCATTACCGATGCGTTGCGCCTCGAACTGCAGCCCTGGGGCATCCGCGTAGCACTCATCGCGCCAGGCGCCATTGCCACGCCCATTTGGGGCAAGACGAGAAAAGACGTCGATGCCTGGGATGCCACCTGGAGTCAGGATCTCAAGAACATGTACCGGGAAGGATTCACCCGCATCAAGGAAGCCGCCACAGCGGCCGGCGAACAAGCTCAGCCGGCCAGCACGGTCACGGCAGCTGTCGCACACGCCCTTCGAGCCAGGTGGCCAAAAACTCGATACCTCGTGGGCTCGGATGCCGCCATTCGGGCCTACCTCGCCCTGTTGCTTCCCGACCGACTCAACGACTGGATCATCACGCGGATCGTCAAACTCCCGGCTCGCCGCTGACAGCGTCACCGCTTGGCGGTTCGCACCATATCAATCACGTGGCCCTGCGCGTCGAGAAAAATGGCGATCGACTCGTTGGGATCCAGTTGTTCAATTGCCGGCTGGAGGAGCGGCCGGACCGGAAAAGATTGTATGTCATCGAGCTTCATCCTCAGGCGCATCCGTCCATCTCCGATGGTGACGAACGCACCCTCGACACGACGCGTTGGCGCACCCGGTGCTGCGCCAACGCCCAACTCTCTCGGCTTCCCCAGCGACAAGACATCGACAAGCAAGTAGGCACGATCGACGGCGAAGTCGGCTGACTCGCCGACTTCGAGCACGGCAAGCTTTTCCATCGTCACGGCACGCGCATAGAATCCCACATCGCGCCCCGAGTCCAGACGAATCGTCACTCGTTCTTTTTGCGGATTAAAGGTCTTGCCCAATGCCCCTCGAAACACCTTGGTCGGCGGCGTCTCGGCCGGGCGCTGATAGGCCACAATCTCATCGTGATCATTCACCATGATTTCGACGGCCTGTCCGACCTGCAGCCCACGGCCTTCGTCGCCCCCGGCTTCGAGAGACAGATACCGAGGTGCCCGTTCGCCGGTCTCCACCTCCACTCGATCGCCCGTGATGCCACGAATCGTGCCTTTCACGAGCTTTGCGCTCGCCAGGATACCCGGCACGGGCTTGAATTCCTCGATACTCAGGCCGGACATCAGTTTAGCCGAACTCCCGCACCCGGCCACATTCAAGGCCAGCCCCAACAGCCCCATCAACACGACAGCTCCAGCGCGACTCGTCCCCATTGTGTGCCCACTCCTGGTGTACGCCGATGTTAGAACAAACCAGTCCCGGGAAGCGAGACGTCGGACGCGCGAAGCCGGACACACATGATTGGGCATCGCGTGGACTCTTGATCGACTCTGTATCGGCCTGTACCATTCGTGGCGTAGATACTCTCTGCCCTTGGACCAGAGACCGATGCCCAATCCCATCACGACACCCCTGCTGATCGAGCAAGGCACCTGTTACGCCCTGTTCGCCTATGACATCGGGTTGGCCATCAACCTGGACGAGGCAGAGCGGCATGTCACCGCGATCAAGGAACGCGGCCGCATTCGGCATAAGGCGCGCGCACCGCAATACTTTGACTATCGCCCGGCACCGCTTCGTCTCATGCAAGACGGCCAGGCCTTGGAGTTCGGCGCCTATCATTCCCAAGCAGCGGTCGAAGTCATGCTCTACGACTTCGGCGCCGTCACCGTCATCTATCGCATTCCTCTCGACGGCCCCTTCGAAGGCCTCCTGGGCTTAAGCGAAACCCTCTACGAAAACGACACTCTGCGGACGGAGTCTCGTCGGCGATTGGAACAACTGGTGCGAGACATTTATCCGGCTGTCGAGCGACCGACCGTGTCAAACGACGTTGAAGACTACCTGCTGTTTGCAATCGAACGGTACGCCCCTTCCGACATCGACACCTTCGGCTCCCTGCACGAGCACCTATTCGCCCGCGTGCTGCGGAGCGAGGCCACGCCGCTGTCCGATCAAGAGATTCGTGAAGCGACCTCCTGTCGCATTGCATTCGGTCGGGACGACCTCGCCTTCATCGACTGGAATGCCGCCCTCGTCTTCGGACAGGACATGGACGATGTGCGGGCGGTGCTGGAATTCGTGAATGTGGAATTGCTCGAAATGCGCACACTGGATCAACAACTCGACAGGGCGATGGACCAGGGCTATGAGGCCCTCAGGCACCGCCCCCGCCGAAAACTCTGGCTACCGGGCTCGCACGAACGGGCCGTGAGCCACATCGGACAATTACAGGTCGAGAGTGCCGTGTTATTCGAGCGGGTGGCGAATACTCTCAAGCTACTGGGTGACCAATACCTGGCCCGCGTGTACCGGCTGGCCTCCCAACGCTTTCATCTCGACGCATGGGACGCCAGCATCTTGAGAAAACTTCAGACCCTGGACAGCATCTACGGCAAAATGTCCGATCGGGCGACGACGCAGCGCATGGAGTATCTGGAATGGATCATCATTGTGTTGATTGCCCTCTCCATTGTCCTGTCGTTTCTTCCATCCGCCGGGCACTAACGGAGCAGACCTTTCCGCTAGCCAGGAATATTCATGACTACCTTTGCGAGGCGTTTGAGACCGAAACCCGCCGGGGCTGCCCGCACGTGAGGTCGACGCAGGCGTATGCGCAGGCCGTCGAGGAGGCCGAGCGAGAAACGCCCCGCCGCACAAAAAGATCGGACGACGGAGCGGGCGGTCATGAATTGTCCGGGCTAGGCTTCTCGGAACAGGTGTGCTAGAACGCCCGGTATTCATTCAGTAGCTGGTGTGTGATGCCGACACAGAACCTGACCAGACAACTTGCAAGCGTGCTTGGGGTACTTGCCGCGTTTACGTCGGCAGGCTGCCTGTCTCCTCCTACCTTGAACCGGGCGGTCCTCGCGTATGACGAAGCCATCACCGATGCGATCTCAAAGCAGCTGTTGATCAATATCGCCAGGGCCCACCATCACGAGCCGATTCACTTTACCGGTGTGGCCAACGTAGCGGCCACCTTCGACTTCCGTGTGAGTGCCGGAGCAACCCCGACCCTCACGGGCGAACATGGGCGCACGCTGATGCCGTTGTTCGGCGGATCCATCGCGGAGAACCCGACCATCAGCATTACGCCGATCGAAGGAGAAGAGTTTACGAAACGGCTGCTGGCGCCCTTCCAGGAGAGCAAACTGATTTTGCTGCTCAGACAGGGCGTCGACATTGACCTTCTGCTTCGGCTTATGGCGAAAGAATTACGGTTGACCACCAACGGCGAAGAAGTGGCCTATCGCAATAGTCCTTCCGACCAGCCTGGGTACGACATGTTCCGGAAAGTTGTCCTCCACCTCTCCGCTATTCAAGATGCCAACCGGCTGTATGCAGAGGCCCTGACCTTCGAACGCACCTGGACGATTCCGGCCGAAGCCGTGACGGCGGAGGGATTCCTGGCGCTCGAACAGCAATACCTCGTCGCCTACAATCACGCACAACGGACCTACACGTTGCGCAAACCGGTCGCCGGACGGATCCTGATCACCAACTACGATCCGGCCACCCTTCCGCCGGAAGAACGCATCCGGTTGCACGAAGCCGCAGACCAACAACCAGTGAACGATGTCTCGTTTGATATTCGTGCCGGACATTACGGAGGAGACTGGCCGCTCCAGGGCGATTTCCGTCTACGAAGCTTCAACGCCATGCTAAATTTCCTGGGCCATGCCGTCAGCGAAGAGCGGGAGTATGCCGTGGAAAAGGATGCGCGCACACCGCCGGTCAGCGAGAACCCGGTCAAGACGATGGATCTCCTCATCCTCGACCACAAGCCGGACGAACAGGACCTCACGGTGAGCTCCCATGGCCGTTACTACGCGATCAATACGCAGGGGCCTCAAGCGCGCTGGAACCGTGAAGCTTTCAAATTACTCTCGCAGCTGTTTCAAATGACGGTCACGGATGTGCCGCGGACCGGCGTGCCCAGCATCACCATCGCCAAGTAAGACCAGGCCGCCCCCTCTTTTTCCGCCGATCACCGATTCACTCTCTTGCAACTCCGCACGGCACTCGATTAGGGTGAGCACTGACCAAACAGTTGGTGGCACACCGCCTCGGTACCGAGCGCCCGCCCCACGGAATTCCAGTGTAGTTCCATGCACGACCTTCATTGCGTTCGACTTCCGCTCACGCAGACGATGCTGCTCCTCGTCCTGCTGTGGTGTGCCGCCCCGACCCTGGCGGACGAGGTACACCTCCAGAACGGCGACCGTCTCACGGGCAAGATCGAAAAGATGGAAGACCACGTCCTCACGCTGCACACGGACCATAGTGGCGAAGTGAAGATCGATTGGGGGAAAATCGAAAGTCTAAAGGCCGACGGCCCCTTAAAGATTTTGGTGCCGAGCGAATCAGGCGATCGGTTGCATGATTTCTTTTACGGCACGACGGGGCTCCGCGAAGTCACCGATTTGAGTGCGAACGGCCCCCTGCCGCTCGCCGAGATCACAGGCATCAATCTCGAGCCGATCCGCCTGCTGGGAACCGTGACGGTCGGCGGCAACCATACCAGCGGCAACACCACGACAAAAGCCATCAACGCCGCCACCCGATTGACGCTGTACGCCTACAAACAGCGGCTGTTGCTCGAAGGCAAATACAACTACGGGCAGGCAGGCGACCAGGTCACCGCTCGTAATTCACTGGCGAGCCTGAAACACGATTATTTTGTCAGCAAGAAAGTCTTCATCGAAACGTTCGGCATGCTGGAAAAAGACACCTTACAGAACTTGCAACTCCGCTCCACGATCGGTAGCGGTTTGGGATACCAGTTCTATGAAACCGGCACCACCACGCTCTCGTTGTCGGCCGGTATCGCCCATGTGAACGAACATTTCACCAACAGCCCGAACACGCAGACCCCGTCGGCACGCTGGAGCCTGCGGTGGGAACACGGCCTGTGGCCGGATCGCGTCAAAGTATTCCATCGGCACGAAGGATTCTGGGATATCAACGCCGGAAACGCCTTCCGCTTCAATGCCGACCAGGGGTTGCGCATCACGGTATATAAGAATCTGTTTTTTAACGTCGAATATGATCTCCGGCTCAACACCCAACCGGCGCCGGGACGAAAAACCACCGACGAATCCGTGATCTTCGGTGTGGGATACGAATTCCGCTGATCGGCTACCGCTCGCATCCCGCATTGAGACTCGCTGCCGCCGCACGGCCCGCCACCCGTCCGGTCGCCCAGGCCCATTGAAAATTGAACCCACCGATCCGGCCGTCGCAGTCGAGCACCTCTCCGACCAGGTACAGGCCAGGCACCAGCTTCGATTCCATCGTACGGAAATTGATCTCTTCCAACGGAATCCCGCCGGCTGTCACTTCGGCAAAGTTCCAACCCCGATCGCGCGCGACGGGAAAACGAAACCGGGTGAGAGCCGTCACGAGCCGATCGCGAAGCGCGCGCGGCACCTGCGCGCAGGCCTGTTGCGGATCACTCCCGACGTGACGACACACAGCCTCGGCATAGCGCTCCGGGACGAGTTCCGAGAGCACCTTCAGCAAGGATCGGCGAGGATTCTGGGCGGCCTGCGCAAGAAACCATTCCCGCGCCTGATCCGCATTCCGGCCGGGCAGAAAGTTTCCGTAAATTTCCGCCGTCTCACCCCGCGCTCTGGCCAGACACCACAATCGACTGGCATCCATCACGACCGGCCCGCTGATCCCGAAATGCGTCCAGAGCAGACTCCCTATCCGCCGATCAACCGGCCGCCCCTCTACCAGCGTCTGAATCTCCACCTCTTGTGACAGGCCTGAGAGTGCCGCATGAAAACAGCATTCGTCCAGCATCAGGGCCACCAATGCCGGAACGGTTGGTGTGACGTGATGGCCGAAATGCCGCGCCAGTCCGTACCCTGCCCCGTCGCTCCCCGTGCGCGGCAACGACTGCCCGCCGGTGGCCAGGATCACGCGACGCGCGAGCGTCATGCCATGCTGATGACGAATCACAAACCGGGGCAATGCTTCTGCCCCGGCCTGTTCCGATTCGTTCCCGTGCTCAAGGCTCCCGACGCGATGCCCCGGACGAAGCACCACCCCCAGTTCACGACTTCGCGCCGTGAGCGCATCGAGCACCGTCCTGGCCTTATCGGTCACCGGAAATAACTTGCCGGTTTCCTCCCGCTTCAGTTCGACACCGAGCGAGGCAAACCATGCGACGGTGTCCTGTACCGGAAATGCCGCCAGCACATTCCGCACGAGGTGGCGGGTACCGAAAAAGTCTTCCGGTGTCACGACATCGTGCGTCACGTTGCAGCGCCCCCCGCCTGACACCAGAATTTTTGCCCCGATGCTCGTGGCCCCGTCCAACAACTCCACACTCACGGGTGAATGGTGTTCTGCCGCAAAAATACCGGCCGCCAGGCCCGCCGCCCCTGCACCGATCACACAAATGTCTACCACCGATCCTCCATTCCTCCTCACGAACCACCCATTCACGTCTACCGCTGCATCATGCCCGGTGCGGGAAGGGCCTGCAATCGCAAAAGTCGACATGGAAACCGGACCCGCCGCTATGCCAAGATCGGGAAACACGTTTCGTGGAGATACCGAGACCCGCACGATCTCATGCGCCTATTCCATCGATTGCTCCTCCCCATGCTTCTGTCGTGGCTTTCTGCCGGATGCCTGTTGCCCGCTGGTTCTCCCATGCAGGACAGCTCGAAGGACCCCCTGATTTCCACGACGATCGAAGCGAAGTTTGCAGAGGATCAGCAGGGGGGACTGTCCGGCATCATCGTGACCACCGAGGAGGGAACGGTGACACTCACCGGCACGGTGCAGCGGGCCGAACGCAAGGCGAGAGCCGCTGAACTGGCACGGCAGGTGAAGGGGGTGCGGCGCGTGAAAAACGATCTGGAGATTCGCGCCGACCCTGCGCCGTGAGAAGCCTTCTGGTCGAGCATTAGAAATCTTCCTCCTCTGCTCCGGTCATACTGTCCTCCACAATCGAAAAGGCTTTTTGCGGCAAGGTGATGGCGTTGACCAAAATATCGAAGGCCAACTGAGCCGTTCCTTTCACGCCGGTCATCAGCGATTCTGCCGCGAGATAGCGCAACTGCGGTTTGTTCGCTGATCCCTTGAGCTCGAACACGGCGGTATCAAACCCCTGGCGATCCCCCGACAGCAGGTACCCGAACAGAGGAATACGTTTCAGGATCGCGGAATAGGATCCGAGCGGACTGGTCGCCAGCACCATATCGAATTCATCCGCCATGATGTCATATCGGCCCGTTCCGCTGATCTTGAGCACGGGACTGTCGAGAAGAAATTCCTTTGTATGGATGACGCCATTGTTGATGGAACCCACCAGCTTGAGCCGGTCGAACGGCATGCCCTCGCTCTCAAGGTTCACCTGCCCCTCCAACAGTGCCGGCAGGTTCAAGAGGGACAGCAGGGTAGATAGCACCGGGACCTGATGCACGCGTCCGTCCTGAACCAGGATTTGAAGCGGTTGACGACTCGTCAGTGCGGCAGGCTGCAGCACACCTCGCTCAAATTCCGCCTGGACTTTCCCCGACGTGGTCAGCCACCCCGACAGCACAGGCTTCTCCTCAAACTGAGACAAGATACGCTCGACGGGAAGGCCGCTGGCGCGAAACGTACTACGCGCCTGTTCCATCTGCCCGTTCTTCGTGCGAATCTTCACCTGCCCCGCGAGTTGGCCTTCGTTCGTGTCCCCACTGATCCGTTCGACCGTCAAAAGTCCATGGTCCCACGTGATCTTCGTAGAGAGATCGGTGAGAAGAAACTTTTTATAATAGACATGATCGGCGAAGAGAAATGCGTGCAGCGTGGCATCCGCCCAGAAGTTGTCGGAAGATCCGTGGCGGACAGGCCGCGACCGATGCGGGCCGGACATCCCAAAGGCACCGAGATCGATTTGAGACGATTCCACGACCAGACGGGCCCTCGGATGGTCGGCCCATTGCGCGATCGAGCCGGATATCCGCAGATCGCTCGCCCCCACGTGAAACGCCATGCGCGGAATATGAATGCGGTCTTGATCGAAACGCAGGGTCACAAACGCGTCTCGAATGGGTTCATCGAAATTCGCTACCTTGATCGTGCCCTCATCGAATCTGATGTGTCCCGATGTGCGCCAGGAAGCCCGCTCTTTCATCCGGCCCTCCATATCGAGCGTCGCCTCCAAGATTCCGGCCCTCACCGGTCCCAGGACCACCCCTTTGGGAAGTGTGCCGACCGCAATCCGGCCGGAGGACACATGCGCCGAAAACTCTCTCTCCCCGTCCAAATCGATGGATCCCGATCCTGAAATCGTGACCGGAGGAAACCCGACGCCGACATGCCGGATCACCAAACGGTGGCCCCGGGAAAGTTGCCCTTCGAAATCCACGGCAGCCGGAGCCTGCAACGGTTTGGTGAACCAGTTCTGCAGACGAATTCCAGCCTGTCCTAGATCAATCTTGCCTTTGATCCGAGGATTGCCGATCACACCCGTCACGGCTGCACGCAGGCGAATAGTGCCCTCCATCTCCGGGACTAATTCTTCCCCAGCCTGGTCCGCCCACCAGGATTGCACCTCCGACGCATCCGTACTCATGACGAGCGTCACATTGGAATAGGCGTTGCCCTCCACCATCGTCACTGCACCCTGCGTCCGAAACGCAGCAGGCCCCAGCCACCCGTCAACATGCTCGATCGCCACCACGGTGGGCGTGACGGTGACATGCGCGTCCACCTGCCGCACGGGCACACTGGCGCTGCGCCACCCTCCCCGCTGCATCCGGAGATCGGCATCGACGAGCGCGAGGGGCTGCCCGCTGAGTGGTCGTCCCATCACGTGGGCGATCACCTCGACATCCCCGGTTGGTTGCTCCAGCCCGGTCATGAAATCCCGGAGCAGCGGAAATTCGTCCAGACGCCGCACCATCTCCACCAACCCCGCCACCGGAGCCACCCCTTTGATGTTCACATCGACATGCGGATCGGTCAGCCACTGTGTGATCAGCAGATCGTGACCGGTCAGCAGAACCGGACCGCATTGCGCACGCACCTCCGTCAGACGTAATTGATCGGCATCGTATGCCATCTTCACGGACAGGGCCTCGACGGGAGGGTAGTGAGGGCTCAGCGTAAACCGGCCGTTTCGAATGGTCATGAAGCCATTGATGCGCGGACGTGAGTCGGGACCGAGATCACCGTCAAGCGATAAGGATTGCAGCGTGATCACTCCCTCCACCGCATGATCCGTAAACTGAGCCCGCAACGGATTCGAGATCCAGGCGGAAGGCAGTTCATTCAAGAGGCGCGCCGCCGGCACCGGGGATGCAGACAGGGTGGATGAAAATCGGGCCTGTGCCGTTCCGATACCACGCACCGCCCCGGACCCCTGCAAGGACACATCCGCAAGCTCCGCTTTGACTTCGTCCGCAAACAGATCGAATCCCGTCGCTGCGGGCATCCATCGCAGGTGAGCTGTCAACTGGGCCGGCTGCGAAAAACCGTCGGTGATCCGTCCACCGCCGATCCACGACGACAGCAGATGACGCGCATTGACCTGGTGGAGTCGCACATCTCCTTCTGCCTGTATCGCTCCACCTTCATCGTTCTGTGTGATCGAGCCTTCCCACAGGAACGCTGCGCGCCCGCCTTCCTGCGGGATCTCACCGGAAAGATAGAGCCTTGCCCGGCGTCCCATCATTTCACTCGATAAGGCGCCCTGCGCCACGGTGAGATGCAACGGGCCGGATGCGGAGGTGGATTCATCGACGACAGTTACGGTGCCTTGAACCACGAGCAGATTCCGCACAACCTGCAACAACCCGAACGACCGAGTCGAATCGGAAGCAGCAGCGGGCGAACGCTCCTGGCCCAGAGACCAGGTTCCATTCGGCCCTCGGCGAACGGTCACGTGGGGCCGGTCAATGACCAGATCGGTGGCAACGATTCTTCCTTCTAGGAGCGGCAACCACTGCAGCGCGATTTCCACCCGCTCCGCGAGCGCGAGCGGCGTGGTGGAGGCAGCGTCGTACAACCGGGGGTTCGTCCATGTCAGCCGGGGTGAGGGAAAGAGTTGCACCTGCGATTGCTCGATCGTTATCCGATAGCCCGTCCGTTCTTCAAACTGCTGAAGCAAAGCCGCCATACTCGCCGGACGATTCACGAGCCAGGGCAGAGCCAGCACCACACCCACACAGAAGATCGCCAGAAAGAACAGGATGACGACAAGCAGCCGGCCGATTCGTGTTCGCGAGGACGGGGCAACGGTGTGAGTCATGCCGGGCAGCTCCATCACTCCACTGTACGCAGTGGGATGAGGCAGACACAAGTCACGACCGTCGGGAGGGCCGCAGCAGGGTTCTGCGCCGGATGCACAGGGCCCGATTCCAGTGAGGCGCCGGGCTGGTCAATCTGGTGAGGAGGCTATGCTACACTCCGCACCAGACAGCACCCGCACATAGATTGATGGTCCCCTGACATTGATGGCCCACCCTCTGCTTCGCATCGCCTTCTTGCATCTGGCCCCCGTTCCGGGAGCCGTCGCGCAGAACCGCCACCTCCTGACCCAAGCCATCACGAAGGCGGCCTGCTCAGGAGCCGGGTGGATTATCACCCCGGAACTGGCGGTCAGCGGCTACACTTTCGCCGATACCCTCGGGACGGATTGGATCGAACCGCAACCGGACCACTGGATGAACAGGATCTGCCGTCTCGCCGACCGGTTTCGCGTCACCCTGTTTCTCTCGCATCCGGAACGAGATCCACGGTCTCAGCAGCTTTATAATGCGGTATTTGCGATCGGCCCCGATGGACGATTGGCGGGTAGTCACCGGAAGATCAACGCCCTGCGCGTCGGATCAGAAGCCTGGTCCACACCCGGCACCGAAGCAACCGCGTTTCGCCTTGCCCCATTCGGCGGCGTCGGGCTCCTCATCTGTGCGGACGCTTATACCCCAGGGATTGCCAAGAGTCTGAAGGCACAGGGCGCCAAGGTTCTCGTGTCCTCTGCTGCCTGGGCGCCGTGACTGCACGGTCCGAACGGTGAGTGGGAACGTTGCACGAACGACACGGGGCTGCCGTTGTTCGTCTGCAATCGAACGGGGCAGGACCGCACCCTCGATTTCAGGACAGCGGAGAGCGTGGTGGCTCAGGGCGGAAAACGGCTGCTGTCACTCTCGTGCGAACAATCCGCCATCTTCCTCTTCGACTGGAATCTCACAACGGGGACACTGGCTTCTGCCGATTACCAGCGTCTGTTGATCTAGCAGCATTCATTGTGAAGGATGGCCGGATCACGAGGTCGCCAACAACTGTGTGAGGAAAACAAAACCAGCCGGCCATGCGCCAAGATCGCTTTCGGCGTTGATATGCCCAACGGCGCCTGCCTCGACGAAGGCGCTACCCCAATCAGCCGCGCATCGCTTGGCATAGTCCACAGAGCCGAAGGGATCGTTGCTGCTCGCGACGACGAGACTGGGAAAGGGAAGTCTATCTGATGGAACCGTTTCAAACCCTCGCGCGGTTGAAGGGAACGCGGGACCCTGAGGATCGGGCGGGGCTACCAACAGCGCGGCGCCTACCGCCACTGAAGCTCGTCGCGCCCAATGCGCCACCAGCAAACACCCCATGCTGTGCGCAATCAGCACCGTAGGCCGAGGTCGTTCGGCCACCGCAGCATCGAGTCCACGCAACCACTCGTCGAGCACCGGATGATCCCAATCACGCTGCTGCACGCGATGCCAGTGAGGATGGTGCTGCTCCCACAACGTTTGCCAATGCCGGGGGCCTGAGTTGCCGATGCCCGGCACGATCAAGGCCGTCACTCCATCCATACTGCGCTCATGCTTTGGCACGTTCTGCGCGCTCCGCAAGCCAAGCCAAGGCACCGGCACCGGCGGTGCGGCCGCTGGCAAAACAGGCCGTGAGCAGATACCCGCCCGTGGGCGCTTCCCAATCCACCA
>JAEURX010000062.1 GCA_016788885.1 Nitrospira sp.
GACTCAGCCCGACCATACGAGCAGGAGATGGTTTCCAAGATCCACTCGCGTGACATCGCCCTGTTCTCCTGTGACGCTTCGGCTTCTTGACTGGACGCGCGAGATATGGCACAGCCTTTCTGCGAGAATCAGCTTATTCCAGGTCAAGAGATGCCGAGCTACACACTCTACGGGAGGTACGATCTATGGGTAGCATTCTGCGGATAGTGCAGGTCGGCGTGTTGGGTGTCGCCGTATCATCCTGCGCTCCCACTCCGTTGCCGTTGCATACCACCATGGATCCCTTGAAGGTGAGAAAGACCTCCCTGACTGCCACGCTGGTGATGCCGGAATCCCTCAAGAATGCCACACCACGGAAAGAGGTGTCGTGTGCCGGAACCTTCGATGTACCCATCGGAGTCGAACTGGAAACGGGGATGACGCAAGCGTTGTCGCAGGTCTTTGAGTCGGTCGATGTCGTTGAGGAGAAACGTCTCGCAACGCACAGTGACGTGATCATTGAAATGGCCATTCCCGACCTGCAGGCCGAGGGGCACTGTACGCTCCGAAGAACTTTGTACGCGACTGGACCCTTATATTTCGTGTTTGCGATGTTTGATCCCTCGGATACCTATGAAGGGCGTGTGGATCTCAGCGGGACCGTCACGGGCAGCGCAGGCCAACAACTCCTCGCCGGAACGTTCAATTCAAAGACACACACCAAGAGCACCATCACGACCGACCGTCTCAACAGAGCGTTTGCGGTCGAAACCGTGTTCCGTGAGTCGTTGATCGATACCATCCAGCAACTCATCCGCACCTTGGTCAAGTCACCGGAATTCCACGAGTACGCCGACCGGCGGAATGCCAAACCAGTTCAGCCTTGATTGATGCGAGATAGACAGTCCATGGCCTGCTGCCGGCTCCAACGACGCCGATCAGATGCGAACCTACTCTGTGACTGTTCGAGTGCAGTGTGAACTGGAAGACCGAGGAGGTAAGACATGGCGAAGCACATCGTGTTTTGTGCCGATGGTACCTGGAACAATCCTTACGAAGATGAAACCGCTGAGCATCCGGCGAATCCGACCAATGTCTATAAACTGTTTCTGTGTCTTGCCGGCTCGCTCTCGCTCAACTCATTGCTGAATTCCGATGAACAGGAAAAAGAGCTCATTGAAGATGGTCAGACGTCGCTCATCGCGAAATACATTCATGGCGTCGGAGATTCGCGCAATCTCCTGAATAAACTGCTCGGCGGTGCATTCGGCGCGGGCGTCATTTCTCGTATCGTTCGTGGGTATACGTTTCTCTCCAGAAATTATGCACCGGGCGACGGCCTTGTGATTGTCGGCTTCAGCCGCGGCGCGTATACGGCACGCGCGCTGGCCGGTCTCATCGCATCGCAAGGCCTCCTGAGCCCACAAATTGTCCAAGATCAAGAACGCGCCTATCGGTGCGGCGCACAAGCCTGGTATCGGTACCGTCGAGCCACGATCGTCAATCCGTTCAGCCTCGCCCATCTTGCTGAGGTGACGAGCAACCTCCCGGCTTTTGTTTCCAGTGGCTCGCTGAAGAACGGGGATTTCACTGCGGTCGACCGCCTCGCTGCCGTCGCGGTCTGGGATACGGTCGGGGCGATGGGATTTCCGGACTATGCGGGCAAGGGTAATCGTGTGGATGCATTTAAGTTTGTGGATACCCGGTTGAGCCAGAAAGTGGGCATGGGCTTCCATGCAGTGGCCTTGGACGAACGACGCAATGACTTCAAACCCACCCTCTGGGATCCTGCGCCCAATGTCACTCAGCGACTGTTTCCCGGAGCACACGGCGATGTCGGAGGCGGATATCCCGAGGCCCACAATGAGAGCGGCTTGTCTGACGGGGCCTTGAACTGGATGATGGGAAACCTCGCGCAGATCGGCATGCCCTTCCTCCCGTCGCTTCCTTGCGCGATCACGCCAAATCCGGAAGGTACGGCCCATAAGCCCTGGGAGCATCCGCCGTGGAATCTGCCGGGTATCTCATTGGGGCCGAGAAGCTTTCCTGCAGGGCTGCCACAAGACCTTTCCATCGCAGCACGCATGGCGGCAGCGTCAGTCATCGCCGAGCCAGGAGAGCCCCCGATGCGATATCAACCCACCAATCTTCCCACCTGAATTCAGTCGTCCGTTTGGTGGTCCATACCGGACTGAGACAACAAAGGCGAGAGGTCTCATCCTGCGATACAGAACACCCGCGTCCTGAAAAGGCTGGTGTCGACCGTTCGATTCTGTCCCAGAGCACCATGAAGAACTGACGGCGCGAGAGGCCGTTCCCTACCCGATCCGCCCATTTTCCAGAACTCAGTTTCGAGGAGAGCGCTTGCTCGAAGTACCGCTCACTGATTCCCCTGGCAGAGCGAAGATGGTCCGATCGCAAGGCGGTAGGCATCCGAGTGGTAAAACTCCGGCAGGATGAAGGAGAGCTCGCTCCCTGAGACCGACAGGAGTTGATTGATCGTGACCACCGGCGTCTCAAGAGGCGCCGAGCCCACATCAGGAATGCGCTCGGCACAGACATGCACGTCCTCGCCTTGTACGGGGACGACCGTTCCTCGGCTGTTCCTGATGATCACTCTGGTTTCTTCGCTCGAAGAGTCCCCATATTTGCCTACGAGCAGCCGCAACGTGCCGGCAGGCCCGTCCAACGCCGCGAGGGCGTGGAGCGTCGGGCTGTCCGTCATCGTAAACACCCGCACACCACGCATATCCGCATACGTCTTATAGATATGCCAGCCTGGCCGTGTTGACCGGCGGTCGACATAGAGCAATCCATCCAGCGTGGGGTTATCACAGGTGTTCTCCACACTATCTCGACTCGTGTCCTGGGGATCAGGCCAGCAGGCACGCATGGCGCTTCGGATGTTGGCCCGCTCATACGCAGCAATGACGGCTGCGGTGTACCCGGCGATGGTCCAGGACTCCTGCCCCAATATTTCATTGACCGAAATGGGTCGGACCAGACCGCGCGCACTCAAATAGTTCCGCAGATCTTCCACATACCCTAACGCACCGCTTGGATCGCCGTATTCATGGTAGGCGACCATATCGGGGAATACGCCCTGCGACTGACTCCACTCCAGAAACGGCTTGAGCAACCGGTATCGGCTCACACTTGGCCCCACGATCTTGGCGCTGGGAATACGCTCCTTAATGCGCCCAAACGCGAGGCGCCAGCCTTCCTTGAGACGCTCGTTGTCATTCAAGGGAAGTGCCGCGAGATCCGGTTCATTGTAGATATCCCATAAAACATTGAGCCTGCGCTCGAGGACTTGATCGATGATGCGGTCGACATGGGTCAACCAGGGCGCATAGTTCCCGTCGAGGCCGATCTGGTTGATATCAAAAATCTGGAGGGCAAGATGGTGAAATACCAAGCCGAGGGTGAGCTGAAATTCCGTGACGCCGACCCGCGCAAGCCGATCGTAATTGCTCAACACATATCCGGCATTGCCTCGAAAACTCGTGGGCTTCAACGGCTCGATCAGGTTCGTCGGAGGCTCTGTCGGCTCGATGCTCACCAGATACCCGTTGGCTCGGTGATTCATCGGCCCTTGCTCGACACTCACATCCACCACGATGGTGCCGGCCTCGCTCCCTGACAGCAAGCACAGCACGAGCCCGCCAGTCGAGAGGCCGATCAAGACGGAACGCAGAACTGTGACGCATCGAACCATATGGCCTCGGTATGCTGGAGTGCAGGAGAGGTGGTTGTACTGCGGGCCAGGCAGCTTGGTCAAGCGTGTGTGGAATGACTCAGGCGGCGCAGAGCGCGCGCCAGCCGGAAAGACGAGGCAGTAACTGTTCGCGCGACAAATACGCGTGGTCCACGCCGGCCAAATCAGCCTTGCCGGCCTCACCGTGAGCCTGTTGCTCGGCAATGGCGTTTCCGACATGGACGGCCGTCACAGCGGTAAACCCGGAGGCCTGACACTCGCCGGGATGCTGATGGAACGCCACCGCTTCGATGATCCCGTCGCCCAGCCCCCAGAGTCCCAGCAGATAAGCGCCCACATGGGCATGGTCCGCACCGAAGACCTCCCGCTCAGCAGCCCAATCAGGCGACGGCTTCGTGCGCATCAGATCGAGCACCCGCGCATAGTCATCCGGCTTATTGGCGGCCAGCACCAACACCCCAACGTCGTGCAACAACGCCGCAGTAAACGCCTCATCAATCACCTGCTGACTGGCACCGGCGTCCTTAGCGATTCGCCGTGCGCAGGTACCGGTGAGCATGGCGTGCCGCCACAGGGCTTCCAAGGAAAAAGACGGAAGCCGGCCTTGCTCAAATTGCGCAAACACCTGGCTGGAAAGGACGAGCGACTTGATCGTATCGAAACCGAGGAGGGCCACGGCTTGCTCGGGATCGGACACGTGGGTGCGGAGTCCGAAAAATGCCGAATTCACGAGCTGAAGAATCTTGGTCATCATCCCGAGATCTTTGGCGACGATACGAGAGGCTTTTTTCAGCGATGCCTGCGGAGCCTGCATTTCCTGCATGAGGTCCTGATAGATCGACGGAAGACTGGGGAGCACCTTGATTTCACCCACCAAACTCCGGAGCGCAGGATTCGCCAGCATCGCCCGCAACGTCTCAGCCCGCGCGATGGTGGTTTTCAACAAGGCCAGGTCCACCGGCTTCTGAAGAAAACGATGGGCCACGGCTGCGGAGCGCACATGATTGACGGGACTTTGGTCGCCGGAGAGCACGATCCGGATGGTCTGCGGGGAGAGCGTGCGAACCTCGCTGAGGAACTGCGCGCCGTCCATGACCGGCATGGTCATGTCTGACACCACGACGTCACAGGGCGTCTCACGGATCACGGTCAACGCGGACGCGGCCGACGGAAAGAACTGCATGTCCCACTCGGATTGCATGGGAGCCAATGCCCGTCGAAGATGCTGTAATATCTCCGGCGCATCGTCCACAAAGATCACTCGGCGCATCACCTACTCCTTACGAAGGAAAGGCCCTCGTCTCTTCTTCGGTCGACCGAGGTCTGATCTTGAGGGCGCCAGCAGGCTCAGGGCGCGGGCGTCGAGTCGCAACAGGCTGGAGAGGAACGCTCAGCAGGTGAGTGAATGGATACCGGGTTAGTTGCGGTCCAAATCCCAGCTGACGATGTCCGCGTTTTTGCCATCGCCGCCGAGAGTACCATCGGCACCGAACGAGAGAATCTCAAATTCCGCCCCCTGCGAAGAGGGAACGGTGTATTTATAGGGAGCACCCCACGGATCAACCGGCACCTTGGGCAGGTATCCTCCCGCCTTCCAATTCGGCGCGGCGGGGCCCGCTGCGGGCTTTTCGACGAGCGCCTTCAATCCCTGCTCAGTCGAAGGAAAATTGCCATTGTCTAGTTTGTAGAGCTGCAGCGCGCTCTCAATGTTTGAGATCTGCGCCTTGGCGGCAGCCCGCTTCGCATCCTCCGTGCGACCCATGACCCGAGGGATCAACAGCGTGGCCAGAATGGCCAGGATGACCACCACAATCATCACCTCGATGAACGAAAAGCCTCCGCAGAGTTTCAAGCGCTCGATAGGACCGACGTCGCACCCCGCCGCCTGACGGATACGTCGGTTCACTGCCTTTCTGCCATCGCGATGCCATCCCATAGACGCTCCGCTCCTTCTCAACCCATTCCGACTTCACCAACTCACGCGCGATTCACGTGACTCGGAATTGTAACAGGAACTTCGACCGGACTGTAGTTGATTTCCCTCAGGCCACTCGACAGTCATCGTCGGCCCATCCGGTCAGGTCTTTAGATCGGACGAGGGTCGCCATCAAGTCCTGGCCACCTGGTACAGCATGATTCCCGGCTTCAATTGCGCGCGCGGCAAGACACTTTGATGCATGCGAAACGTGGAGAGAGACGCCACCGGCATCATGGCCTGCAGCTGCAACCCCGCAGAACGGCACCCATCTCCTACCGATGCCGGCCCCACAATGAAGGCCACCGCTCCGGTGGTCAACCGACCAGCGAGGCGCTGCATTCGCCTCGCGATCGCAGAAAGATCGCCGTACTGTGTGAACGGTGTCCATTCGTAGGCAAGCTGATACCCTGCCTCCTCCTCGCCTGCCTCCTCGGACTGGGGACGCATCGTCATGTGCCTCAACCAATCCAGCCGCTGCGCACGAGCCAGCAGGTTCCATAACATCTGGGCTTGCCGTTGGGCAAACGCCGGATGCTCGTACACCACGGTATAGGCACGCGGACGATCATGACCGATGCATGTCACGATTGCACTATCGAAACCGGTGATCAACACGCGCCCTGCGCCTGCCACCCGAGCCGCCAACACGCGATCCTGCTCGAGCAGGTCCTGCAGATAATCGGCCACAAAAGGCTGCGTAGCCAATTCGCCGATCTCTTGCTGGTCGTCGGGATAGAACAAGACCGCGCCGAACGCCTCCTCCGGACTGACTCGCGGGACGGTCCCGCTGAACACGGCCGTCCAGTCGGACGGGGGCTGGACTGACGGGGGCATCGACGGGCCGGTGACATCCCCCCACCGAGACGGCCATGGAAACGCCTTTCGGCTCGCTCGATCGATCAGGAGCAACCGATCCCTTTCAACCACCAATCCGCGCTGGCAAGGGGCCATCCCCTGCCGGTCGAACGGCTGATAGGACAGGCCGGCCTCGTCATCCGAGCAGGTGGCTTTCAGGACCCGGTGACCTTGGACCGTCACGCAGAGATGCTGCTCCGTGTCGATATGTCGCCTGGGGGGATCAGGCACCGGTATCCAGGTCACGAGATGCGAGCGTGGCGCATCCATAAACACCGGGAAGGGATCTGCGCCTCCAGGGAGTTGCGGGCAAAAGAAATTGCTGAAGAGCCGGTACGCCGCTTCAGAGGGATAGGTCGGGATGCCACGATACCGCAGAGGCCGAGGTGCAGCGGCGTGACGATTTTGATCGTCATACAGCCCGCGGATCAGTTCAAACAACGCGGAACCGGTGCCGGGCAAAAGCGACAAAAATAATTCCACAACCGGCAGAAAATCGATGGCGTCCCAGTGCATGGCCCCCATACAGGCCATGAACACCTTGCTGTCAAAGGTCCCATCCGGCAAATGGTAGATGGCATCTTTGCGGTGCCGGATCGTGGCGGTGCCCTTCGCATCAATCGTCATATCCTGGTCGCTGTAAAAACACCGCACTTCCTCGAGCGGAACCCACATCGCCTGGGCCGCCATGTTTCGAAGATCGTCGGCCCGAAGCCGTTGCCAGCCTGGCTTTCGGGACAAATCCAGCGTCATCCGGTTCACGAGCCCGCTGGGAATCAGCCCGACCCAGGCCCCCCAGTCGAGATGCACCCTGGCACGGAGAAGGGACAGTCTCCCCTCAACCATTCCCCATTCGCATTCATGTAACGGATATCCGTCTGGGTCGGTCGCGAGGATTCGACGACCGTGGCTGCCGTAGACCATGAGGTGGCCGGTCTGCTGCCGCAGCATGGAGACGGCAGCAGCCGACACATGCGGCTCGTCGGCAAGATTGGCGGGAAAGGTGAGCGTACCGGGACGTCTCAGAATGTCTTGCAGTGAGGGCTCAACCGGCATTTATTCGCGGATTTGCCCGCTCCCCAGCACCACAAACTTGGAACAGGTCAACTCTTCCAGTCCCATCGGGCCTCGCGCATG